>WFXX01000269.1 GCA_015490395.1 Gammaproteobacteria bacterium
CCCTGGGCGAGGCCGGGGCCCTCCCCAGGGCCTACTACCGAGGGCGGCGGGTGCTGGTGGCCCGCACCGCGGGGGGCTGGGAGGCCGTGGTGGGCATCCCGCTGGACGCTGCCCCGGGACGCCACCGCCTGCAGGTGCAGGGCCTCGGTGGCCGGTCCTGGACGCTGAGCTTCCGGGTGCGGCCGAAGCGCTACCGGGAGCAGCGCATCACCCTCCGGGACCGCCGGCGGGTCACGCCCCCACCCGAGGACCTGGCCCGCATCCGCCGCGAGGCCCAGGCCCTGCGGGCGGCCTTCGCCCGCTGGCGGGAGACCCCGCCGGGCCCGCCCCCCCAGCTAAGCCTCCCCGTGCAGGCCCCGGTCAGCAGCCCCTTCGGGCTGCGGCGTCTCTTCAACGGCCTGCCCCGCAGGCCCCACAGTGGGCTGGACCTGGCCGCCCCGGCCGGCACCCCGGTGCGCGCCGCGGCGGCAGGTGTGGTCACCCTCGTGGGGGAGTTCTTCTTCAACGGCAACACGGTGGTCCTGGACCACGGCCAGGGCCTGCAGACCCTCTACTGCCACCTGGAGCGCATCGCCGTGGCCGAAGGGCAGCGCCTGGCCGCCGGCGAGGTGCTGGGCACCGTGGGCGCCACCGGCCGGGTCACCGGGCCCCACCTCCACTGGTCGGTGAGCCTCAACGGGGCCCGGGTGGACCCGGCCCTGTTCCTGACCCGGGACCAGCTGGCCTCCGTGGGCCTGGCCCCCTGAGGCCCCGCCCCGGGCCGGCGGCGACAAAGAAAGGGCGGGCCTGCGGGCCCGCCCCGTGGCGTGCCGTAGCTACAGGCCGCTCAGGTCACGCGCGGGTCCAGCTCGCCGCTCTGGTAGCGCTTGACCATGTCCTCCAGCGGGATGGGCTTGATCTTGGAAGCGTTGCCCGCGGTGCCGAAGGCCTCGTAGCGGGCCTTGCAGATCTCCTTCATGGCCGCGGTGCCCGCCTTGAGGAACTTGCGCGGGTCGAAGGCCTTGGGGTTCTCGGCCAGGGCCCGGCGCACCGCTCCGGTCCAGGCCAGGCGCAGATCGGTGTCGATGTTGACCTTGCGCACCCCGTGCTTGATGCCCTCCTGGATCTCCTCCACCGGCACGCCGTAGGTCTCGCCGATGTCCCCGCCGTACTCGTCGATGACCTTCAGCCACTCCTGGGGCACGGAGGAGGAGCCGTGCATCACCAGGTGGGTGTCCGGGATGCGGGCGTGGATCTCCTTCACCCGATCGATGGCCAGGATGTCGCCGGTGGGCGGCCGGGTGAACTTGTAGGCCCCGTGGGAGGTGCCGATGGCGATGGCGAGGGCATCGACCTTGGTCTGCTTCACGAAGTCGGCGGCCTGCTCGGGGTCGGTGAGCAGCATCTCCTTGGTGAGCTTGCCCTCGGCGCCCACGCCGTCCTCCTTGCCGGCGGTGCCCGTCTCCAGGGAGCCCAGGCAGCCCAGCTCGCCCTCCACGGACACCCCCCCGGCGTGGGCCATCTCCACCACCTTGCGGGTGACCTCCACGTTGTACTCGTAGCTGGAGGGGGTCTTCATGTCCGGCATGAGGGAGCCGTCCATCATCACCGAGGTGAAGCCCAGCTGGATGGAGCGCAGGCACACCCCGGGGTCGGCCCCGTGGTCCTGGTGCACGCAGATGGGGATGTCCGGGTACTGCTCCACCGCGGCCTGCATGAGGTGGCGCAGGAAGGGGGCCCCGGCATAGGAGCGCGCCCCGGCAGAGGCCTGCATGATGACCGGGCTGTCGGTCTCTGCGGCCGCCTGCATGATGGCGTGCACCTGCTCCATGTTGTTGACGTTGAAGGCGGGCACGCCGTAGCCGTGCTCCGCCGCATGGTCCAGCAGCTGACGCAAGGTAATCAGTGCCATGGCCTCGCTCTCCTCGTTGGCAGTGAACCCGTGGGGCTCGCGGCCCCGCTGTCGATCGCTCGCGTACCTTTCCCCCGCGCTCAAGCGGCGACCATGTCCCCCACCCGCACGATCTTCATGGCGTTGGTGCCACCGTGCACCCCGATGAGGTCGCCCTTGGTGAGGATCACCAGGTCGCCCTCGCGCACCGCATCCCGGCGCATCAGCTCCTCGATGGCCAGCCGATTCACGTAGGCGTGATCGGTGCTCTCGGCCTGGAAGGCCACGGGATAGACCCCCCGGTAGAGGGTCACCTTGCGGCGGGTCTCCTCGTGCGGGGTGAGGGCGTAGATGGGGATCCCGGAGCTGATCCGGGACATCCACAAGGGGGTGGCCCCCGACTCGGTCAAGGCGGCGATGGCCCGCACGCCGAGGTGGTTGGCGGTGTACATGGCCGCCATGGCGATGGCCTCGTCGATGCGCCCGAAGCGGGTGTTGAGGCGATGCGAGGAGGTCATCGCCGCGGGCTGCTTCTCCGCCTCCCGGCAGATGCGGTCCATGGCGGCCACCGCCCGAGCGGGATAGCGCCCCGTGGCCGTCTCCGCCGAGAGCATCACCGCGTCGGTGCCATCCAGCACGGCATTGGCCACGTCGAAGACCTCGGCCCGGGTGGGGATGGGGCTCTCCACCATGGACTCCATCATCTGCGTGGCCGTGATCACCACCCGGTTCATGGTGCGGGCCAGGCTGATGATGTGCTTCTGCACCGCCGGAAGCCCCGCGTCCCCGATCTCCACCCCCAGGTCGCCCCGGGCGATCATCACCGCGTCCGAGGCGGCGATGATCTCCTCCAGGTCCTCCACCGCCTCGGCCCGCTCGATCTTGGCCACGATCCCACCGTGCCCTCCCGCGGCCCGCAGCAGCTCGCGGGCGGTGTGCACGTCCGCGGCGCAGCGGGGAAAGGAGACCGCGAGATAGTCGGCCCCCAGCTCCGCGGCCACCTTGATGTCGGCCCGGTCCTTGTCGGTGAGGGCGGCGGCGGAGAGGCCGCCACCCTGGCGGTTGATGCCCTTGCTGTCCGAGAGCTCGCCGCCCACCACCACCTTGCAGGTGATCTCCGGGCCGGTGACCTGCTCCACCCAGAGCACGATGCGTCCATCGTCCAGCAGCAGGGTATCCCCCCGGTCCACGTCGTTGGGCAGGTCCCGATAGGTGATCCCCACCCGCTCCCGGGTGCCGGCATCCAGGGGCAGGGAGGCGTCCAGCACGAAGCGGTCGCCCTCCTCCAGATGGATGGGCCCGTCCCGAAAGCGCCCGATGCGGATCTTCGGGCCCTGGAGGTCGCAGAGCACCCCCACCTGCCGGCCGTGGGCATCGGCGCGGTCGCGCACCGCCTGGACCCGCCGCCGGTGGTCCTCCATGCGGCCGTGGGAGAAGTTGACGCGCACCACGTCCACGCCGGCGGCGATGATGCCGTCGAGGACCTTGGGGTCGTCCGTGGCCGGTCCCAGGGTGGCCACGATCTTGGTGCGTCTCATCGCTCTCCCCGCCCGCTACCGTGGCACGGGACCGCAGATCCCCGCAGGCCCTCAGCCACCGGCGGCCCTGTCCTCCAGCACCGCCACCGCGGGCAGCCGCTTGCCCTCGAGGAACTCCAGGAAGGCCCCGCCCCCGGTGGAGATGTAGGAGATCCGGTCGCCCACGCCGTACTTGGCGATGGCAGCCAGGGTGTCGCCGCCGCCGGCGATGGAGAAGGCCGGGCTCTCGGCCACCGCCTGGGCCAGGCGTCGGGTGCCCGCGCCGAACTGGTCGAGCTCGAACACCCCCACCGGCCCGTTCCAGACGATGGTGCCGGCCTCGCGCAGGACGGCCGCGTAGCGCTCCGCGGTCTCGGGGCCGATGTCGAGGATCATGTCGTCCCCGGCCACCTCCTCCACCCGCTTGGTCTCGGCCTCGGCGCTCTCGGCGAGCTCCTTGCCGCAGACCACATCCTGAGGCACGGGGATCTCGCCACCCTTGGCCCGGGCCTGGTCCATGAGGCGCTTGGCCTCGGGCACCAGATCGGGCTCGTAAAGGGACCGGCCCACGTTGTGGCCGGCAGCGGCGATGAAGGTGTTGGCGATGCCCCCACCCACGATGAGGCGATCCACCTTCCGGGAGAGGGCATCCAGCACCGTGAGCTTGGTGGAGACCTTGGAGCCGCCCACGATGGCCACCATGGGCCGGGCCGGGCGCTCCAAGGCCTTGCCCAGGGCCTCGAGCTCGGCCACCAGGAGGGGACCGGCGCAGGCTACCGGGGCGAAGCGGGCCACCCCGTGGGTGGAGGCCTGAGCCCGGTGGGCGGTGCCGAAGGCGTCCATCACGAACACATCGCACAGGGCGGCATAGCGCCGCGCCAGGGCCTCGTCGTCCTTCTTCTCCCCCGCGTTGAAGCGCACGTTCTCCAGCACCGCCAGCTCGCCCTCGGCCACCTCCGGCACGCGCTCCAGGTAGTCGCGCACCAGGCGCACCTCGCGGCCCAGCAGCCCGGAGAGGTGCTCGGCCACCGGGCGCAGCGAGTACTGCTCATCGAGCTGCCCCTCCTGGGGCCGGCCGAGGTGCGACATCACCATCACCCGCGCCCCTGCCTTCATGGCATGCTCGAAGGTGGGCAGGGAAGCGCGGATGCGCGTGTCATCCGTCACCTTGCCGTCCTTCAAGGGGACGTTCAGGTCGGAGCGGATGAGCACCCGCTTCCCGGCCAGGTCCAGGTCGGTCATCTTGATCAGGGCCATCTCCTCGTCTCCTCGCCAGAACCGGAAGAGGGGGGCGGGGCCGTCGCGGCCCCGCCCCGGCGCCGCCGCCCTCAGGAGGCGTTCATGAGCGCCACGGTGGTGTCCAGCATCCGGTTGGAGAAGCCCCACTCGTTGTCGTACCAGGCCAGGACCTTCACCAGCCTGCCCTCGATGACCTTGGTCAGGGTGGCGTCGTAGGTGGAGGAGACCGGGCTGTGGTTGAAGTCCATGGAGACCAAGGGCTGGTCGTTGTAGGCCAGGATCCCCTTGAGCTCGCCCTCCGCGGCCTCCTTCAGGACGGCGTCGATCTCCTCCTTGGAGGTCTCGCGGGCGGCCTCGAAGGTCAGGTCCACCAGGGAGACGTTCACCGTGGGCACGCGCACGGCGAAGCCGTCCAGCTTACCGGCCAGCTCCGGCAGCACCAGGCCCACCGCGGCCGCGGCACCCGTCTTGGTGGGGATCTGGGACAGCACCGCGGAGCGGGCCCGCCGCAGATCCTTGTGAAAGACGTCGATGAGGACCTGGTCGTTGGTGAAGGAGTGGATGGTGGTCATGAGACCCCGCACCACCCCAATGCGCTGATGCAGGGGCTTGACCAGGGGGGCCAGGCAGTTGGTGGTGCAGGAGGCGTTGGAGATGACCGTGTCGCTGGCCTTGAGGGTGTGGTGGTTGACCCCGTAGACGATGGTGGCGTCCACGTCCTTGCCACCCGGCGCAGAGATGATCACCTTCTTGGCCCCAGCGGCCAGATGGGCGGAGGCCTTCTCCTTGCTGGTGAACAGGCCGGTGCACTCGTGGACCACGTCGATGCCCAGCTCGCCCCAGGGCAGCTTGGCGGGATCGCGCTCGGCCAGCACCCGGATGCGGTCGCCGTTGACCACCAGGTAGTCGCCATCTACCGCCACCTCGCCGTTGAAACGCCCATGCACGCTATCGAAGCGGGTCAGGTGGGCGTTGGTCTGGGCATCGCCCAGGTCGTTGATGGCCACGATCTGGATCTCGTCCGTGCGCCCGGACTCGTACAGGGCCCGCAGCACGTTGCGCCCGATACGCCCGTAACCGTTGATCGCCACTCGAATCGCCATGGCTTCCTCTCCCTGTCTGCTTCTTGCCGAAAGCTCGCCGCGCGCCCGCTCAGAGCACCTCGCGCACGGCCTGCGCCACGTTGTCCACGGTGAAGCCGAAGTGCTCGAAGAGCTGCGGGCCCGGCGCCGACTCGCCGAAGCGGTCCAGCCCGATGACGCGCCCTCGCTCGCCCACCCAGCGGTGCCAGCAGCCCGTGGCGCCGGCCTCCACGGCCACCCGGGCCTTGACCGATGGGGGCAGCACCGCCTCCCGCCAGGCCTCCTCCTGGGCCTCGAAGACCTCCAGGCAGGGCAGCGAGACCACCCGCACGCGCACACCCTCGCCCTGCAGCCGGCGAGCGGCCTCCACCGCCAGGGCCACCTCCGAGCCCGTGGCCAGAATGAGGGCCTCGGGCTCGCCCTCACAGTCTAGGAGCACGTAGCCGCCCCGGGCGATGGCCTCCACCTGCTCCGGGGTGCGCTCCTGGTGGGGCACCCCCTGGCGGGTGAGCACCAGGGAGGTGGGGCCGTCCCGGCGCTCGATGGCCGCCTTCCAGGCCACCGCGGTCTCCACGGCGTCGCAGGGGCGCCAGACGTGCATGTTGGGGATCAGGCGCAGCGAGGCGATGTGCTCCACCGGCTGATGGGTGGGGCCGTCCTCGCCCAGGCCGATGGAGTCGTGGGTGAAGACGAAGATGGAGCGCACCTTCATCAGGGCCGCCATGCGCACGGCGTTGCGGCAGTAGTCCGAGAAGACCAGGAAGGTGCCCCCGAAGGGGATGAGGCCGCCGTGCAGGGCGATCCCGTTCATGATGGCCGCCATGCCGAACTCGCGCACCCCGTAGTGCAGGTAGTTGCCGTCGGAGACGGTGCGCGAGAGGGCCCGGCACTCCGGCCAGTTGGTGAGGTTCGAGCCGGTCAGGTCCGCCGAGCCGCCGAGCAGCTCCGGCAGCACCGGCGCGTAGCCGGCGATGGCGTTCTGGGAGGCCTTGCGGGTGGCGAGCTTCTCACCCTTGGCCGCCACCTGCTCGATGAAGGCCCGGGCGTGTGCCTCCCAGGACTCGGGCAGCTCGCCCTGCATCCGGCGCTCGAACTCGGCGGCCAGGTCCGGATAGGCGGCCCGGTAGCGCTCGAAGGCCTCCTGCCAGCGCGCCTCGGCCTCGCGCCCCTTCTCCCGGGCGTCCCAGGCGGCGTAGATCTCGTCCGGGATCACGAAGGGCGGGTGCGGCCAGCCCAGGTTCTCCCGGGTGGCGGCCACCTCCTCCTCGCCCAGGGGGGCGCCGTGGCAGTCGTGGCTGCCGCAGAGGTTGGGGGCCCCGTAGCCGATCACCGTCTTGCAGCAGATCAGGGAGGGGCGGTCGTTGACCGCGCGGGCCTCCAGGATGGCCTTGCGGACGGCCTCCGGGTCGTGGCCGTCGACGTCCCGGACCACGTGCCACCCATAGGCCTCGAAGCGCTTGGGGGTGTCGTCGGTGAACCAGCCCTCCACGTGGCCATCGATGGAGATGCCGTTGTCATCCCAGAAGGCGATGAGCTTGCCCAGGCCCAGGGTCCCCGCCAGGGAGCAGGCCTCGTGGGAGATGCCTTCCATCAGGCAGCCGTCGCCCAGGAAGACATAGGTGTAGTGGTCGACGATCTTGTGGCCCTCGCGGTTGAACTGGCCGGCCAGGACCTTCTCGGCGATGGCCATGCCCACCGCGTTGGTGATCCCCTGCCCCAAGGGCCCGGTGGTGGTCTCCACCCCGGGGGTATAGCCGTACTCGGGGTGGCCCGGGGTCTTGGAGTGGAGCTGGCGGAAACGCTTGATCTCCTCGATGCTCAGGTCGTAGCCCGTGAGGTGGAGCAAGGCGTATAGGAGCATGGAGCCGTGCCCGTTGGAGAGCACGAAGCGATCCCGGTTGACCCAGCGTGGGTTGGCGGGGTTGTGCACCAGGAAGTCTCGCCACAGGACCTCGGCGATGTCCGCCATGCCCATGGGCGCGCCGGGGTGCCCGGACTTGGCCTTCTCGACCGCATCCATGCTGAGCACCCGGATGGCGTTGGCCAGTTCTCTACGCGAGGGCATCGCTACCTTCTCCTCGAATCGTGGAAGTGCTTATCGCCGCGCCGCCAGGGGCATGGCCCCCCCGGCGGCGCCTGCTGCGAAACCTTCGTGCTGCGTTGGGCCCCCCGGACCAGGACGCGCCGCCTCCCCTCCGGCGGCATTGCGACGCCGCCCGGCCCCCGCGGACGCGGAGCGGCCCATTTTCGCCCACCCGGCCGCCTGGGGGCAAGGGACCCTGACCCATGCAGGCCTCGGCCTTTCACCTGCGGCGACCCTTTCCGATAAACTAGGTGGCTTTACGAGGCAGCCTCCTCCGAGCCGGGTCCCCCTGGGGGGCTGCCCCATTCAAGCATTTGTCCCAAAAGGCGATACCCGATGGCGAGCGAGCACGTCTTCACCTCGGAGTCCGTCTCGGAGGGCCACCCGGACAAGATGGCCGACCAGATCTCGGACGCCATCCTGGACGCCATCCTGGCCCAGGACCCTCATGCCCGGGTGGCCTGCGAGACCCTGGTCAAGACCGGCCTGGTGCTGGTGGCCGGCGAGATCACCACCTCGGCCCGCTTCGAGGTGGAGGCGATCGCCCGGGAGGTGATCCGGGACATCGGCTACCACAGCTCGGAGATGGGCTTCGACTGGGAGACCTGCGCCGTCATCAGCGCCCTGGGCAAGCAGTCCCCGGACATCGCCCAGGGCGTCGACGAGGGCGAGGACAAGGAGCAGGGCGCCGGGGACCAGGGGATGATGTTCGGCTATGCCAGCAACGAGACCCCGGTCCTGATGCCCGCCCCCATCACCTACGCCCACGCCCTGGTGCGCCGCCAGGCCGAGCTGCGCCGCTGCGGGCGCCTGCCCTGGCTGCGCCCGGACGCCAAGAGCCAGGTGACGGTGCGCTACGTGGACGGCCGCCCGGCGGGCGTGGAGGCCGTGGTCCTCTCCACCCAGCACGCCCCCGACGTGGACCAGGGGGAGCTGCGCGAGGCGGTCATCGAGGAGATCATCAAGCCCGTCTTCCCCGACGGCTGGCTGGGCCCGCGGACCCGCTTCCACGTCAACCCCACGGGGCGCTTCGTCATCGGCGGGCCCATGGGCGACTGCGGGCTCACCGGGCGCAAGATCGTGGTGGACACCTACGGCGGCATGGCCCGTCATGGCGGCGGGGCCTTCTCGGGCAAGGACCCCACCAAGGTGGACCGCTCGGCGGCCTACGCCGGCCGCTACGTGGCCAAGAACCTGGTGGCGGCGGGCCTGGCCGACCGCTTGGAGATCCAGGTCTCCTACGCCATCGGGGTGGCCGAGCCCACCTCCATCACCGTGGAGACCTTCGGCACCGGGCGCCTGAGCGAGGAGCGCATCGTGGCCCTGGTGCGCGAGCACTTCGACCTGCGCCCCCGGGGCATCATCGAGATGCTGGACCTGCGCCGGCCCATCTACCGGCAGACCGCGGCCTACGGCCACTTCGGCCGCGAGGACGTGGACCTGCCCTGGGAGCGCACGGACCGGGCCGAGGCCCTGCGGGCCGCCGCCGGCCTGTGAGGCCCCGGCGCCGAGGCAGCGAGGACGAGCGCATCGATTCCCCAAGAGGAGGCACCATGAGCACCCCAGCCCCTTCCCGAAC
>WFXX01000270.1 GCA_015490395.1 Gammaproteobacteria bacterium
GCCCAAGGCGTGCACGTTGAGCATCCACACCCCCAGGGCAGCCCCCGCCCGGCAAGCGGCGGCCACGGTGCGCGGGATGTCGTGGAACTTGAGGTCCAAGAAGAGCTGGAAGCCGAGGGCCTGCAGCTCGCGCACCAGGGAGGGGCCGGCCCGGGTGTAGAGCTCCAGGCCCACCTTGAGCCGGCAGCGGGCCGGGTCCAGGCGGCGAGCCAGGGCCAGGGCCGCCTCAGGCTCCGGCAGGTCCAGGGCCACCACCAAGCGTGGCCCTCCCGCCGCGCCCACCTCCCGGCTCACGCCGCGGCCTCCCCTTCACCCTCCAGGCCCTGGATGGGCTTGACCACCCCCCAACGCTTGCAGCCCGGGCAGCGCCAGTGCAGCACCCGCCCGGTGAAGCCGCAGTGCACGCAGCGGTAGACGGGCTTGGCCCGCAGCAGGCGCTCCAGGGTCTGGCCGGCCAGCTCCAGGGACTCCCGGACAGGGGGCTCCGCCCGGCCCACCTCTAGCTCCACCAGGCGCACTAGGCCACGCAGCGAGGGCTGCTCCCGCAGGTGGCGGCGCAACACCTCCAGGGCCGCCTCCCGGCCCTCGGTCTCGGCAACCAGGGCCGTGAGCGCTAGCAAGGCGCTCACCCCGCCCCGCCGCCGCCCCAGCAGCTCCTCAAGGAAAGCGCGCAAGGCCTCCCGCTCCCCAGCCCGTCGCAGGCAGGCCGCGAGGGGAGCCACCACCTCAGGTAGGTAGGCCGGGTCCTGGCGCTCCACCTCCCGGAAGGCCCGCAGGGCGGTGGCGCAGTCACTCTGCTCGGCGGCCAGGGTGCCCTGGAGCAGGCTGGCCCGCGCACAGCGGGGATCCTCCCGGAGGGCCTGGCGCAGCAGGCGCCAGGCCTCCTCCCCGCGCCCGGCCCGGCGGGCCGCCTCGGCCCGCTCGCAGAGCAGATGGGCCACCAGGGGGCCCTGGGGCTCCCCGGTGAGGGCCTGGAGGCGCCGGGCGCACTCCGTGGCCCGCTCCCATTCCTTCTCCTGCTGGTAGAGCTCGCAGAGCTGGCGCAGGGCCCGGGGGGCGTGCTCGGGGATGGTCTCCAGCTCCCGGAAGAGGGCCTCGGCGCGGTCGTAGAGGCCTGCCTTCATGTGGTCCAGGGCCAGCTCGTGCAAGGCCTGGGCCCGCAAAGCCGGGTCCAGGTTGGGGCGCCGAATGAGGTTCTCGTGCAGGCGGATGGCCCGGTCCACCTCGCCGCGCAGGCGGAACAGGTTGCCCAGGGCCAGGTGGATCTCCACGGTATCGGAGTCCACCTCCAGGACCCGGAGGAAGACCTCGATGGCCTTGTCTGGCTGTTCGTTGAGAAGGAAGCCCAGGCCCCGGTAATACTCCCCCGGCGGGAGGGCCGGGGCGGCGCGCGCCGCCGCCCGACGCGCGGCCCACCAGCCTGAGGCCGCGGCTGCCGGCAGCAGCAGCCAGAGCAGCTCCCCCATCACGGCAGGCGGCGCCCACGGGGCGGGGACGGAGACGCGCCCCCGCTCCCCCGCCGCCAGGCCATCAGCCCTTGCCGGCGCGCGCCAGGCGCAGGTTGGCCAGCTCCCGCTCGGTGCGGCCCATGGCCTTGCGGAGCTCGGCCACCCGGCGGCGCTGGCGCAGCACCATGGTCATCCCAGCCACCAGCCCGGCCGCGGCCCCCAGGGCCAGGGCGATGACCAGCAGCAGGGACAGGGGCAGCTCGGCCGCACCCAGGTAATAGTCCACCTTCACAGGGTGGGCGTTGCGCAGGGTGAAGGCCACCCCTGCCACGAAGACCAGCAGCAGAAAGACGAAGCGGATCACACGCGCCATCTCGACCCTCCCTCGATCCGCACCCGGCGCGGGGCGGCCTCAGCCCTGGCGGGTGGGCACCCCCGCCTCACGGGCGCGGTTCACCCGCTCCCGCAGCTCCTTGCCCGGCTTGAAGTGGGGCACGTGCTTGCCCGGCAACGGGACCGGCTCCCCGGTCTTGGGGTTGCGTCCCACCCGGGGCGGGCGATAGTGCAGCGAGAAGCTGCCGAAGCCTCGAATCTCGATGCGCTCCCCACTGGCCAGGCTGCGCGCCATCTGCTCGGTGAGGGTCTTGACCGCGAACTCCACGTCCTTGTAGGTCAGCTGGCTGTGCTTCTGGGCGAGTCTCTCGATGAGCTCCGATTTGGTCATGGCCCTCGTCCCTCGCTCGCTGCGCCTCCCGGACCCCTCCGGCCCCTCCCGCCGGCCTCACTGCTTCTCCAGCTGCTCCTTGAGCAGGTCGCCCAAGCTGGTGCTGGCCGCAGCCGTCGAGGAGACCCGCTGCTGGTAGTCCTCCACCGCCTCGGCCTCCTCGTCGCTCTCCTTGGCCTTCACCGAGAGGAGGATGGTGCGGTTCTTGCGATCCACGCCGATGAACTTGGCCTCCACCTCGTCACCCGGCTTGAGCACGGTGCGGGCGTCCTCCACCCGGTCCCGGGACAGCTCCGAGGCCCGCAGATAGCCATCTACGCCACCCAGGTCCACGGTGGCGCCCTTGGCATCCACCTCCCTGACGGTACCCTTGACCACGCTGCCCTTGGGGTGCTCGGCCAGGAACTGCTGGAAGGGATCCTGCTCCAGCTGCTTGACCCCCAGGGAGATGCGCTCCCGCTCGGGATCGATGGCCAGGATCACGGCCTCGATCTCCTGCCCCTTCTTGTACTTGCGCACCGCTTCCTCGCCGGGCTCGGTGTAGGAGAGGTCCGAAAGATGAAGCAGGCCGTCGATGCCGCCCTCCAGGCCCACGAAGATACCGAAGTCGGTGATGGACTTGATCACCCCTTTGATGCGCTCGCCCTTCTTGTGGTTGGCGGCAAACTCCTCCCAGGGGTTGGGCTTGCACTGCTTCATGCCAAGGGAGATGCGGCGCCGGTCCTCGTCCACATCCAGCACCATCACCTCCACCTCCTGGCCCACGTGGACGACCTTGGAGGGGTGGATGTTCTTGTTGGTCCAGTCCATCTCGGAGACATGGACCAAGCCCTCCACGCCCTCCTCGATCTCCACGAAGCAGCCGTAGTCGGCGATGTTGGTCACCTTGCCGAAGAGCCGGGTGCCCACCGGGTAGCGGCGGGCGATGCCCACCCAGGGGTCCTCGCCCAGCTGCTTCAGGCCCAGGGAGACGCGCTGGCGCTCCCGGTCGAACTTGAGGACCTTGACCTGGATCTCATCGCCGACGTTGACCACCTCGGAGGGTTGCTTCACCCGCCGCCAAGCCATGTCGGTGATGTGCAGCAGGCCGTCGATGCCCCCCAGGTCCACGAAGGCGCCGTACTCGGTGAGGTTCTTGACGATGCCCTTGAGGATCTGGCCCTCCTGGAGGGTCTTGAGGAGCTGCTCGCGCTCGGCGCTGGTCTCCTCCTCCACCACGGCGCGACGGGAGACCACCACGT
The DNA here is from genome assembly GCA_015490395.1 of Gammaproteobacteria bacterium. Lineage (GTDB taxonomy): Bacteria > Pseudomonadota > Gammaproteobacteria > DRLM01 > DRLM01 > S141-70. The sequence continues at coordinate 3,414 of WFXX01000270.1, forward strand.
TGTTCCGGCGCCGGTCCAGCTTGACGATCTTGAACTCGAGCTGCTTGCCCTCCAGGTAGCTCGGGTCGCGCACCGGGCGCACGTCCACCAGGGAGCCCGGCAGGAAGGCGCGCACGTCGTCGATGTCCACGGTGAAACCGCCCTTGACCTTGCCGGTGAGCACGCCCTTGACCGTCTCGCCGTTGGCGAAGGCGCGCTCGAGCATGTTCCAGGTGTGCGCCCGCTTGGCCTTCTCCCGGGAGAGGCGGGTCTCCCCGAAGCCGTCCTCCACGGCCTCCACGGCCACCTCCACCAGGTCGCCGGGCTTGACCTCCGGCTCCCCCCGGTCGTTGTAGAACTGCTCGATGGGGATGGCGCTCTCCGACTTGAGGCCAGCGTTGACGATGACCACGTCCGGGCGAACCTCCACCACCTCCGCCTGAACGATGGTGCCCGGCTTCATGCGCTGGGCCGCCTGGCTCTGCTCGAATAATTCCGCGAAGCTTTCACCCATTACCTTGAACCTGTCCCTTGCCGGACGGCCCGCGCCGCCCGTCCTCTGCGGCCCGCGCCCCGCGGCGCGGGCCCTGTCGAACCCATGCCCGTCTACGACGAGCCCCCTTTGCCGAAGCTCCCGCCGTCCTTCCCGGCCCGCTCCCGCCACAAGGCGAGGATCCGCGCCACCGCCTCGTCCACCGTCAGCGCCGTGGTGTCCACGGTCACGGCGTCCGGGGCGGGCCGCAGGGGGGAGATGCTGCGCGCGCTGTCGCGCGCGTCGCGCTCGGCGAGCTCCTCCAGGATGGCGGCTAGGTTAACACCGGCATCCTTGCCCTTCAACTGGTTATAGCGCCTGCGGGCCCGCGCCTCCCGGCTGGCGGTGAGGAAGACCTTGAGGGGGGCGTCGGGAAAGACCACGGTGCCCATGTCCCGCCCGTCGGCCACCAGGCCCGGGGGGCGGCGGAAGGCCCGCTGGCGCTCCAGGAGGGCCTGGCGCACCGGGGGCAGGGCGGCCACCCGGGAGGCGGCGGCGGCGCAGCCCTCGCCCCGCAGGGCCTCGGTGACGTCCTCGCCCTCGAGCAGCACCTGGAGCTCCCCATCCGGGCCCTCCCGGAAGGCCGCCTCCAGGCTCCGGGCCAGGGCCCCCAGGCGCTCCTCGTCGTCCAGGGGAATCCCTCGCCGCAGGGCGGCCAGGCCCACCAGGCGGTAGAGCAGCCCGCTGTCCAGGAAGTGCCAGCCTAGGCGCCGGGCCAGGAAGCGACCGACGGTACCCTTGCCCGAGCCGGAGGGCCCGTCGATGGCGATGACCGGCACGGCCCCTTCCATCAGGCCCCCTCCCCGCAGGGCCTCTCTTCCAGGCCCAAGCCCGCCTCCCGGGCCAGGGCGGCGAAGCCTGGGAAGGAGGTGGCCACGGCGGCCACGTCCTCCACCACCACCGGCCCCTCGGCGCGCAGGGCGGCCATGGCCAGGGCCATGGCCACCCGGTGGTCCCCCCGGCTGGCGGCCCGGCCGCCCCGCAGGCGCTCCACGCCCCGGATGACCATCCCGTCGGGCGTGGGGCGGGCGTCGGCCCCCAGGGCCCGCAGGCCCTCGGCCATGACCTGGATGCGGTCGCTCTCCTTGACCCGCAGCTCGGCGGCCCCGGTGAGCACCGTCTCGCCCTCGGCCACCGCCGCGGCCACGAAGAGGGCGGGGAACTCGTCGATGGCGAGGGGAACCAGGGCCTCGGGGATGCGCACCCCCCGCAGCCTGGCGCCGCGCACGTGGAGGTCGGCCACGGGCTCCCCCCCCGCCTGG
>WFXX01000271.1 GCA_015490395.1 Gammaproteobacteria bacterium
CGGCGCCCTCCAGGCTTCCCGTGGCCCCGGGCCGCAGCGCCCCCTCGGCCAGGGGATCCAGCCCCAGCAGGCGCAGCGCCCCACCCGCCGCAGGTCCCGCCAGGGGCCTGACCACACCCTCCACCACGGGGCCCGCGGCCAGGCCCGGGGCCACGGGAAGCCTGGAGGGCGCCGGGGCGGTTCTCCTGGCCGATCCTGGCGCGGTGGCCGTCACCGAGGCCACCGCCCGCTGGCTGGGCTGGCTCGGCCCCGAGGGCCGGCTTCGGGAGGGTGCCGGCCTTGAGGCGGAAGCCGCGGGACGGCGGTGGCGGTTGCGGCCGGTGGCCTTGCTGGCGGAGGCGGGGCCCGCCGCGGCCGGTCTCTACGGGGTGCTCCTGGCGGACGTGGCCACGGCCCAGGAGGTGCTGGGCCGTCCGGGGCGGGTGGACCGGGTGGACCTGGTCCTGCCCGAGGGGACGGCAGGGGAGGCCCTGGCCCGGCGCATCCGGGAGCTGCTGCCGCCGGGCCTGAAGCTGGAGCCAGCGCGGGATCCGGGCGAGCCCCTGGGGGAGGCCTTCGCCTTCGGCCTCCGGGCCTTGGGGCTGCTGGCCCTGGCGGTGGGCCTGTTCCTGGTCTACGAGGCCGGCGCCTCGGGCGTGGTGCAGCGCCGCCCCCTCCTGGCCCGCCTCCGGGCCCTGGGGGCCACCCGCCGGGAGCTGGGCGCCCTGGTGCTGGGCGAGGCCTTGCTCCTGGGTGCCGCGGGCGCCCTGGTGGGCCTGGTTCTGGGGCTGCTCCTGGGCCGGGGCCTGGTGGGGCTGGTGCTGCGCACCTATCAGGACCTCTACGCCGCCGTGGCCGTCCAGGGGCTGTTGCTGGATGCCGGTACCCTGGCCCGGGGCGTGGCCCTGGCCCTGGGCGGCAGCCTCCTGGCGGCGGCCCTTCCGGCCCGGGAGGCCCTGGCGGTGGCCCCCCGGGAGCTCTGGCGCCGGGCCGAGCCGGCCCGCCTCACGGCCCGCGGCCTGCTGGGGCGGGCCCTGCCGGCCGTGGGCCTGGCCGCGACCGGGGCCTTGCTGCTGGCCCTGGCCCGGGGGCCGGAGGCGGCCTACTTAGGTGCCGGCCTCCTGCTCCTGGGCGGGGCCCTGGCGGCCCCGGTGGTGACGGGGTTGCTGCCCCGGCTGCTTCGCCCGGCCCTGGTTCCCCTCGCCGGTCGCTGGCCCCTGCTCCGGCAGGCCCCGGCCTCCGTGGCCCTGTCCCTGCGGCGCACCGGGCCGGCTGCCGCGGCTCTGGCGGCGGCGGTGGCCGCGGCGGTGGGGGTGGGCGCCATGGTGGCCAGCTTCCGGAGCAGCTTCGAGGGCTGGCTGGAGGCCACCCTCATGGCCGACGTCTACCTGCGTCCTGCGGGAGGCGGTCCCTTGGACCCCCGGGTGCTGGAGGCGCTGCGGGGCCTGCCCGGCCTGGAGGGACTGGCCACGGTGCGCCGGGTGCAGGTGGCCGGGCCGGACGGGCGGCGCTGGCGGCTGCGGGCCCTGGACCCCCATCCCCGCACCCTGCGGGGCTACCGCTTCCTGGGTCCCGCCCCCGACTGGTAGGCCTTCCGGGCCGGCGAGGCGGTGCTGCTCTCCGAGCCCCTGGCCCGCCGTCTAGCTCTGGGCCCCGGAGACCGGCTCCACCTGCCTACCCCCACCGGTCCCCGCGCCTTCCGGGTGGGGGCGGTCTACCGGGACTATGGCACCGAGGCCGGGGTGGTGACCCTGCACGCCGGGGCTTACCAGCGCCTCTGGGGCGACCGGCAGGTGGACTCGGCGGCCCTCTACGGGGCGCCCGGGGTGTCCGCCCGGTCGCTGCTCGGGGCCGCCCGCGCCGCCGCGGCGGGGCTGCAGGCCCTGGAGCTCTCCGACCGGCGCTCGCTCAAGGAGGCCGCCCGGGCGGTCTTCGAGCGCACCTTCGCCGCCGCCGGGGCTCTCCAGGCGGTGGTGACCGCAGTGGCCGCCTTCGGGGTGGCCGCGGCCCTCCTGGGCCTCAGCCTGGAGCGGGCCCGGGAGCGGGCCTTGCTCCGAGCCCTGGGGGCGGGCCCGCTCCAGGCTGAGGCCC
>WFXX01000272.1 GCA_015490395.1 Gammaproteobacteria bacterium
CATCCACGCAGAGCACCTCCCGCGCCGGGGCCCGGGAGGTGCTCTGCGTGGATGGCTCGGCCGCGGCCCTGGAGCGGGCCCGGGCCAACGCCGAGGCCAACGGGGTGGGGGGACGGGTGCGCACCCGGGAGGGCGAGGCCTTCGAGACCCTGCAGGCCCTGCGCCAGGCCGGAGAGCGCTTCGACCTGGTGATCCTGGACCCCCCGGCCTTCATCAAGCGGCGCAAGGACAAGCCCCAGGGGGAGGCCGCCTACCAGCGCCTGCACCGCCTGGCCCTGGAGGTGCTGGCCGAGGGGGGCGTGCTGGTGGCCGCCTCCTGCTCCTTCCACCTGAGCGAGGAGGAGCTGCGTCTGTCCCTGCTCAAGGCCTCCCGGCGGCTGCGCCGGGGGCTGCAGCTGCTGGAGCGGGGCCACCAGGGCCCCGATCATCCGGTGCACCCGGCCATCCCCGAGACGGCCTATCTCAAGGCCCTGTTCTGCCGGGCCTGGCCCGAGCCGGGGGAGGTGCTCTGAGGCTGCGGGTGCGGATCGGAGAAGCCGACCCGGGCCCCGCGCGGGCGGTTTTCTCCGCCCGCCCCCCTTTGGGCAAGGGAGCGGCGGGGCCCGGGCGCCTTCGTCCTATCTTGGTCGGCCGCGCGGGCCACCCCTGAAGGCCCCCGGAGGCTGGCCAGGCGATATACTGCCCGCCTTATGCTCCCCTATCCGCGCATCGACCCGGTGGCCGTGCACATCGGCCCCCTCAAGGTCCACTGGTACGGGATCATGTACCTGGTGGGCTTCGCCGGCGCCTGGTGGCTGGGACGGCGGCGGGCGGCCCGGCCCGGCTCGGGCTGGCGCCCGGAGGAGATGGGCGACCTGGTCTTCTACGGGGCCCTGGGGGTGATCCTGGGCGGGCGCCTGGGCTACGTGCTCTTCTACGACCTGCCCGGCTATCTGGAAGCGCCCTGGCGGATCCTCATGGTCTGGCAGGGCGGGATGTCCTTCCACGGGGGGCTGCTGGGGGTGATGGCGGCCCTGGCCCTCTACGCCCGGCGCACCGGGCGGCCCTTCCTGGCGGTGACCGACTTCGTGGCCCCCCTGGTGCCCCTGGGCCTGGGCGCGGGGCGATTGGGCAACTTCATCAACGGCGAGCTCTGGGGGCGGGTGACGGACCTGCCCTGGGCCATGGTCTTCCCCGACCCCCGGGCCGGGGGGCTGCCCCGGCATCCCTCCCAGCTCTACGAGGCCTTCCTGGAGGGGCTGGTCCTGTTCCTGATCCTGTGGCTCTACAGCCGCAGGCCCCGGCCCCTGGGGGCCGTCTCGGGCCTGTTCCTGCTGGGCTACGGGACCTTCCGCTTCCTGGTGGAGTTCGTGCGCGAGCCCGATCCCCAGCTGGGCTTCGTGGCCTTCGGCTGGATGACCATGGGCCAGCTCCTGTCCCTGCCTCTCATCCTGGGCGGGGCGGGCCTGCTGCTGTGGGCGCGCCGGCGGGCGGGGAGGGCTGCCCCGTGAGGCCCTATCTGGCCCTGATGCGCAAGGTCCTCGCCGAGGGGGTGCGCAAGGCCGACCGCACCGGCACGGGCACCCTGAGCCTCTTCGGGGAGCAGCTGCGCTTCGACCTGGAGGCGGGCTTCCCCCTGGTGACCACCAAGCGGGTGCACCTGAAGTCGGTGATCCACGAGCTGCTGTGGTTCCTGCGGGGCGAGACCCGGCTGGACTACCTGCATGCCCACGGGGTCACCATCTGGGACGAGTGGGCCACCGAGGACGGGGAGCTGGGGCCCATCTACGGCCGCCAGTGGCGGGCCTGGCCGGCCCCGGACGGGCGGACCATCGACCAGCTGGCCGAGGTGGTGGAGGCCATCCGCCGCCGGCCTCACAGCCGCCGTCTCGTGGTGAGCGCCTGGAACGTGGCCGAGCTGCCCGACGAGACGCTCTCCCCCCAGGAGAACGTGCGCCGGGGCCGCATGGCCCTGGCCCCCTGTCACGCCCTGTTCCAGTTCCACGTGGCCCAGGGCCGCCTCAGCTGCCAGCTCTACCAGCGCTCGGCGGACCTGTTCCTGGGCGTGCCCTTCAACATCGCCTCCTACGCCCTGCTCACCCTGATGATGGCCCAGGTCTGCGGCCTGCGGCCCGGATGGCTCATCCACACCTTCGGGGACGTGCACCTGTACCTCAATCACCTGGAGCAGGCCCGGCTGCAGCTCGCCCGCGAGCCCCGGCCCTTGCCGCGCATGCACCTGAACCCGGCGGTGGACGATCTCTTCGCCTTTCGCTACGAGGACTTCCGGCTGGAGGGCTATGATCCCCACCCGCCCATCCGGGCCCCGGTGGCCATCTGAGGCGGCCATGGGGGAGGGGCCTGTCCGGCAGCCGGTGGCCTCCAGGGCAAGCCCTGGAACGGTGGCCATCGTGGTGGCCATGGACGAGGGCCGCCTCATCGGGGTGGCGAACCGCCTCCCCTGGCGGCTGCCGGCGGATCTACGCCATTTCCGGCGCCTGACCTGGGGTCGGCCCGTGGTGATGGGCCGACGCACCTTCGAGTCCATCGGCCGGCCCCTGCCGGGACGGCGCAACCTGGTGGTGAGCCGGCAGGCAGGCTACGCGCCCCAGGGAGTGGAGGTGGCCCCCTCCCTGGAGGCGGCCCTGGAGCGGGCAGGGGGAGGGGAAGTGATGGTCATCGGCGGGATGAGCCTGTACCGTCAGGCCCTGCCCCTGGCCCGGCGGATCTATCTCACCGAGGTCCACGCCCGCTTTCGGGGCGATGCCCATTTTCCAGAGCTGGACCTCGGCGCTTGGCGGGAGGTGGCCCGGGAGGATCACCCCGCGGACGGGGAGAACCCGGTGCCCTACAGCTTCGTGGTGCTGGAGCGGGCCGACCCCTGAGCGCAGCCCGCGGAGACGGAGCGGCTCAGCCCTCCTTGCGCCCGGCCTCGGCCGGCTTCTCGGCAGCCTCCTGCCCGGCAGCCCCTTCCTCGTCCGGCCGGCGTCCCTCCTGCCCGGCCTCACCGCCCCTCTCTGTCCCTTCTTGGGCGGGCCGCTGCTCGCCGGCGGCCTCCTCCCCGGCCCCCGGTGCCTCACCGCCGGCCTCGGCCGCCGGGCTCTCCGTGGCCTCCTTCCGGGCCGTCTCGGCGGCAGCCTCCTGCTGCTGGGCGTCCCCGCCGGCCTGCGCCTCCTTCGCCGCCTCGCCCCGGCCCGCAGCCTCACGCTGCCGCGCCGCCTCGTCCTGCTGATGCTCCAGCAGCTCCCGGCCCACGGGCTCGGTGGGCACCAGCTTCGGCGCGTCCGGCCCGCAGAGCTCCTGGGAGGAGGCCACCAAGTGGCGGAAGACCTCCCGGTAGGCGTCGGTCATGCGGTTGATGAGCTCGGCGGTGGTGACGAAGTGCTCCTTCACCCGCTGCCGGTAGCGGGCCTGCTCCTCCCGCAGCCGGCGCAGCTCCCGCTCCGCCGCCTGGGCGTGGCGGTAGGCAGTGGTGCTGCGGTGCCCGATGAAGCCCCCGATGAGCAGCCCCAGGATCAGGGCCAGGACCGTGATCAACGGCCACATGTAGGCAGGCATGTCTGTCCCCCCCATGGCGTCCCCTCGCTCACCCCTTTTCTGTTGTGCCTCGTTGTGCCCGCCGCGCATTTCCTCACGCGGGCGGGGGATTCCGGCCCGGCTGGCAAGGTTACGCCCGCCCCCGCAGAGGGGTCAAGGGCGCCCCGGGACGGTCAAGGGTCCCTGTCTCCAGGCCGATCTCCAGGGCATGAGCCGGCCCCAGCCCATGGTAGCCACCCCGCCCCTGCTAGCCCGGGTCCAGGCCCGCCTGGAGGCCCTGGGTGATTTGCCCGTCTTCAGCGCCTCGGTCAACCGGATCCGGCGGGTCAGCGCCGACCCGGAAGCCGACGCCATGGCCCTGGCCCGGGAGGTGATGAAGGATGCCTCCCTCAGCGCCCGCCTGCTGCGCCTGGCCAACTCGCCCCTCTACAACCGCGGCCAGGGGCGCATCGCCGTGGTCAGCCGGGCGGTGATCGTGCTGGGCTTCGAGGCCGTGCGCAACCTGGCCCTCACCATGAAGCTCCTGGAGGGCTTCGAGGCCGAGCACCCCGGGGTGGGACTGGCCCGCATCCAGCTCCGGGCCTACCTCGCGGCGGTGCTGCTGCGGGAGCTGGCGCTCGCCGCGGGGCTACGCGAGGCCGAGGAGAGCTACGTTTGCGCCCTCCTCCATCCCCTGGGGGAGCTGGCCCTGGCCGCGGCCCTGCCCGAGGAGCACCGGGCGCTGCAACAGCACCTGGCCCGCGGCGGAGACCGCCAGCAGCTGGAGCAGGAGCTGCTCGGCTGCACCCTGCACGAGCTGGGCCAGGCCCTGGCCGCCTCCTGGGGCTATCCTGCCTCGGTGACCGCAGCCATGGCCCCCGCGCCCGAGGAGGACGAGCCGGCCCGGGATGCGGCCGGCTTCAACCGCGCCCTGGCCCCCCTGAGCCACCGGTTGGTGCGCCAGCTCCAGGGCGAGCCCGGCGCCCCGGAGGAGCCCCTGGAGACGGTGCTCGGGCGGATGGGGCGCATCGCCGCTGTGGAGCAGGATCGGCTGGGCCGGGCGGTGGAAGGGGCCTATCGGCGGGCCGCTGCCCTGGCCGAGGGCTTCGGGCTGGATCCCGCGGCCCTGCGGCCCCGGGTGGTGGAGACGGGCGATGCCCTGCGCGACCGCTGGGCCCGGCGTCTGGCCTTCGCCGCCGCGGCCCCGGAGGAGGGGGAGGCCTCCCCCGAGGTCTCCGGCGGCGCCGCGGGGCAGGGGGAGCCGGGGGGCGAGCCCGGGCGCGAGGCGCGGCTGCTGGCGGTGCTGCAGCAGCTGGGCGAGCTCCTGGTCGGCGGGGCGGGTGCGCACCAGGTCTTCGCCAAGGTGCTGGAGGGGCTGGTGGAAGGGGCCGGCTTCGACCGCGCGGCCCTCTGCCTGCTCAGCCCCGACCGGCGCAGCTACGCCTTGCGCCTGGCCGCCGGGCGGCGGCTGGAGCCGCTGCGCGAGGCTTTCCGGCACCGGCCGCTGGACCTGGCCCGCGATCCCTTGGCCCGGGCCTTGTGGGAGGGGCGCTCCCTGGCGCTGGAGGGCCTGGAGGGCCTCCCCCCGGAGCTGGCCCGGACCCTGGGGCCCGGCCCCCTGGTCACCGCGCCGCTGGCCCTGGAGGGGCGCCCCTTGGGCTTCTTCTATGCCGACCTGAGCCTGAGCGGCAGCCCCCTGCGAGAGCGGCACCACCGGGACCTGGGGCTGCTGGCGACCCAGGCGCGTATCGCCCTGCGCTTGGCTGGCTGAGGCCCGCCGCTTGCCTGCATACCTACCTATAATGCGAGGCACGTGCCCCCGCAGGAGAGGCCGCCATGCTCGTGGGAGAGCTGCGCATTCATCCCGACCCCGAGGCCCTCGCCCGGGCCGTGGCTGAGCGCTGGGTGGAGCTGGCCGCCGAGGCGGCGCGGGCTCGGGGGCGCTTCCACGTGGCCCTGGCCGGCGGGAGCACCCCCCGCCGCCTCTACCGGCTGCTGGCCGAGACGCCCTACCGGGAGCGTATCCCCTGGGCGCAGGTGCACCTCTGGTTCGGCGACGAGCGCTGCGTGCCCCCCGACCACCCGGAAAGCAACTACCGCATGGTGCGCGAGAGCCTTCTGGATCGGGTGCCCATCCCACCGGAGCAGGTGCACCGCATGGAGGGTGAGGCCGAGGATCCGGCCGAGGCGGCCACCCGCTACGCCCGGGAGCTGACCTCCCAGCTGCCTCTCTCGGCCCAGGGCGTGGTGCAGTTCGACCTGATCCTCCTGGGGATGGGCACCGACGGCCACACCGCCTCCCTGTTCCCCGGGACCCCCGTGCTGCGGGAGCGGGCCCGGCTGGTGGAGGCGGTCCACGTGGAGCGGCTGGGGCGCTGGCGCATCACCCTCACCCTGCCGGTCATCGACCACGCCCACCACGTCCTGTTCCTGGTCACCGGAGCGGAGAAGGCCGCCGTGATCCGGGAGGTCTTCATCGGCCGGCCCTCCCCGCCTTACCCGGTGCAGCTCATCCAGCCCCGGGGCCAGGTGGAGTGGCACCTGGACGAGGCAGCCGCCGCCGAGCTGCCCGAGGAGCTGCGCCGCTGAGGGGCCCGTGCGGGTCCTCGCCGCCGACATCGGGGGCACCCGTGCCCGGCTCCTGCTGACCGAGGTGGAGGGGGGCGCGGTGCGCCCGATGCACCGCGCCGAGCTCGCCAGCCGGGACCACCCCCACCTCGCCGCCCTGCTGCGCCGCTTCCTGGAGGAGGCCCCGGCCGAGGCCCGCCGGGGCCTGGTGGCCGCCGCCCTGGGCCTGCCCGGACCTGTCGAGGGGCGCCCGCCCCGGCAGCGGGCCCGCATCACCAACCTCCCCTGGGAGGTGGAGGCCGAGGCCTTGCGCCAAGCCCTGGGCCTGGAGCGGGTGGTGCTGCTCAACGACTTTGTCGCCGTGGCCGAGGCCCTACCGGCCCTCGGCCCGGGGGATCTGGCCGAGCTCCAGGGCGGCGATCCGGATCCCGGGGCCCCGGCCCTGGTCTTGGGGGCGGGCACCGGCTTGGGGGTGGCCTGGCGCGTCCCCTGCGGCAGCGGCCACCGGGTGCTGGCCTCCGAGGGGGGGCACGCCGGCTTCGCCCCCCGCGGCGGGGAGCAGCGCCGCCTCCATGCCTTCCTGGAGGCCGAGCTGGGGCGGGTCTCCTGGGAGCGGGTGGTCTCCGGGCCCGGGCTGGTGGCCCTCTACCGCTTCCTGCTGCGGGAGCATCCCGGCGAGGGGGATCCGGCCCTGCTGGAGGCCCCCGACCCCCCGGCCGCCGTGGCGGCCGCCGCCGTCGGGGGCCGCCCGCTGGCCGCGCGCGCCCTGGAGCTGTTCCTGGGCCTCTACGGGGCCGCGGCCGGCGACCTGGCGCTGGCCGGCCTGCCCCGGGCCGGCGTCTTCCTGGCCGGCGGCATCGCCCCCAAGCTCCTCCACGCCCTCCGGGAGGGCCCCTTCCTGGAGGCCTTCCGCGCCAAGGGCCGCATGCGCCCCGTGCTGGAGCGCCTGCCCGTGCGGGTGATCCGCCATCCCTGGCCCGGGCTCCTGGGCGCGGCCCTGGCCGCCGCCCGAGCAACCCAGTAGGTCTTCCTAAGTAATCTTCCGTAGTTGCGCCTCGGCGGGGCCGGGTATAGAGTGTCCGCCAAAAGGTGTATGTGGAGCACCTCTTTACCGATAAAGTTGCTCTTTTTATACATCTTTGGGGCCGTCGCGGCCCCTCGCGGGGAGGAACGAGCCATGAGCGGAGCACGCAGCGCCCGAGCCCTGGCCATTGTGGCCGTGCTGGCTGGGCTGGCGGCGACGGCGCACGCCAAGCAGTGGGAGTTCGAGATGACCATCGAGGAGGTGGCCGTGGAGGTGGCCCCCGGCCTGAAGTACCAGGTCTTCGCCTTCAACGGGCAGGTGCCGGGCCCCCTCATCCATGTGCGCGAGGGTGACGAGGTCACGGTGCACGTGACCAACAACACCTCCCTGGCCCACACCATCCACTGGCACGGCCTCTACCAGCGGCACAACTGGCGCAACGACGGCGTGCCGGCCGTCACCCAGCCGGCCATCGAGCCGGGCGAGACCTTCACCTACCGCTGGGTGGCGGAGAAGCCCGGCACCCTCTGGTACCACTGCCACGTCAACGTCAACGAGCACGTGGGCATCCGGGGCATGTGGGGACCTATCGTCGTCGACCCCAAGGAGCCGGCGCCCGTGGAGGCCCGCGTCACCCGCGAGGCCATCATGATGCTGAGCAGCTGGGAGTCGGTGTACGCCCGCAGCTTCGGCGAAGGCGGCAAGCCCGGTGACATCGCCGACTACTACGCCATCAACGGGCGCTCCTTCCCCCTCACTCAGCCCATCCGGGTCCGGACCGGCGATGTGCTGCGGGTGCGCTTCATCGGCGCGGGGAAGGAGATCCACGCCATGCACAGCCACGGGCACGACATGCTGGTGACCCACAAGGACGGGCTGCCCCTGCCCCAGCCCTACTGGGCCGACACCCTGCTCATCGGCCCCGGCGAGCGCTACGACGTCATCATCGAGGCCGACAACCCGGGTCGCTTCATCTTCCACGACCACGTGGACCCGCAGGTGACCAACGCCGGCAAGTACCCCGGCGGCGTGGTGACCGTGGTGGAGTACGAGGAGGTGGCGCGGGACGATCCCTGGTACGTCTGGCGCGAGAAGGCCTATGACAGCGACTTCTTCTTCGGCGACTCGCTGCGCCGCCACGGCCTCATCGAGCAGCCCGCCTTCCGGGGCGAGCCCCTCACCCAGCGGCGGCGCCACCGCCGGGGGCGCTGAGCCATGGCGCGGCGGCATCTCACCGGCCTGCTGGCGGGGGGGGCGCTGCTCCTCGCCGTCCCCGCCGCTGCGGCGGTGGACGGCAGGGCCCTGCTCGAGGAGCGCTGTGCCTCCTGCCACGACCTCACCGGGCCGGCGCCCACCACCGTGGAGGGGGTCTGGAGCCGGAAGGGGCCCGACCTGTTCTACGCGGGCCTGAAGTACCGACGGGACTGGCTGGTGCGCTGGCTGCAGCGGCCCACCCGCATCCGCCCGGCAGGGGTCTACTACGGCAACCACCTGCGCGTGGACGCCGAGGGCCACGACCGGGTGGATGAGGCCTCCCTGGTCCGGCATCTGGCCCTGACCCGGGAGGAGGCGGAGGCGGCCGCCGACGCCCTGATGCGCCTCCGGGCCAAGAGCGAGCTGGTCCGGCCCGGGGCGTACCAGCCGGGGCGCATCTCCCTGAGCATGGGCGACCTGATGTTCGGCAAGTTCAAGGGCTGCATCGCCTGCCACCGCATCGAGCCAGGCTACGGCGGCCTCTCCGGGCCGGAGGTCTACACGGCCTGGGCGCGCCTCAACCCGGACTGGGTGATCAGCTTCATGCGCAACCCCCAGGCCTGGGACCCGCGGAGCCTGATGCCGCGCCTGCCCCTGAAGGAGCGGGATCTGCAGCGCTTCGTGCACTACTTCAAGGCCCTTTACGAGGATCTGCAGCAACGAGGCGAGGAGGAGGGCGACCATGACTGAGCGGCTGCTTGTGGCGGCCCTGCTGCTGGCCGCCGCCTGGCCCGCCGAGGCGGCCACGCCCAGCGGGGAGGCCCTGTACAAGACCTACTGCTGGCAGTGCCACGGCTCCCGGGGCACCGGGCACGGCATCAACGCCGGCGAGCACATGTCGGTCCAGCCCCGGGACCACACCGATGCCAAGTACATGGCCGCCCGCAGCGACGAGGAACTCTTTCGCGCCATCCAGGAAGGTGGCCCCGCCGTCAACAAGTCCGTGCTCATGCCCCCTTGGGGCGGGGCGCTGAGCGACGAGGAGATCAGCCGCCTGGTGGCCTACCTCAGGGATCTGTGCCGCTGCCGGCACGGTGCCGCGCCTTGAGCGCGGCAGGGGCACGGAGGCCCCGCGACCACAGCGACCATCCACACATGAGCGAGAGGGAGAGTAGCGAGATGAGGAACGCCATCGCCGAGAAGGGGTTTCGCCGGGCCCTGGGGCTGGGCCTGGCCGGCTGCCTGGCCGCGGCCGCCCCCGCCGCCCTGGCCAAGACGGTCCACGTGACCTTCGTGGCCAAGGAGACCATGGTGGAGATCGATAACAAAGGGACCCTGTATCCCGCCTGGACCTTCGATGGGATGATCCCGGGCAAGGTGGTGCGGGTCACTGAGGGGGACGTCATCGACTTCAAGCTGATCAACCCCAAGGAGAACAAGAACTCGCACTCCATCGACTTCCACGCCGCCGAGGTGGACGTGCTGGACGAGTTCGCCCCGGTCAAGCCGGGCGAGACCAAGCACTTCCGCTTCGTCGCGCGCCGGGCCGGGGTGTACATGTACCACTGCGGGGCCCCCACCATGGCCCAGCACATCGCCCGCGGCATGTACGGGATCATCATCGTCGACCCCAAGGAGGGCTACAGCGAGCAGTTCCCCAAGCCCGACCGCGAGTACGTGCTCATCCAGGGTCAATACTTCCCGGACGCCGAGGACAAGCAGGCCATGATCGAGAACCGGGGCTGGGCCGGGAGCTTGATCAACGGCAAGATGTTCCACTACGACCCGGTGCACGACCCCAACGCCTCCTTGGTGCTGGAGTCCAAGCCGGGGGAGCGGGTGCGCATCCACTTCGTCAATGCCAACATCAACATGCCCGTGGCGCTGCACCCCATCGCCGGCATCTGGGACCGGGTCTACATCAACGGCAATCCAGACAACGTCCTCTACGACATCGCCACCTACAACGTGGCCGTCTCCGAGGCCGTCTCCGTGGACATCGTCTCGCCCGCCGACCGGCCCACCAACAACGCCATCGTGGACCACACCATGTCCGCGGCCATGCGTGGGGCCATCACGGTGCTGATGAACAAGCCCGACGCCGACCCCACCCTTGGCCGGGGCGAGAAGATCTTGCTGCGCTGACGGCGGAAGCCCAACGTGCCGCTCGGGGGGGGCGGCGGCCCCCCTCTTCTTTTCAGCCGCTTACCGATCGAGCCGGGCCCGCCGCGACCCGGCCCGGACGCCAGGCCTCACGGGGGGAGGGCCGGCATCGCCTCCCGATAGCTCAGGGCCTCGGCCAGGTGGGCCGCCGCCACGCCTTCGGCGCCGGCCAGGTCAGCGACGGTGCGGGCCACCTTGAGGAGGCGGTGGGTGGCCCGGGCCGAGAGGGCCAGGCGGGCCATGGCCCGGCGCAGCAGGGCCTCTCCCCCGGGGTCCAGGCGGCACCAGCGCTCCAGCTCCGCCGGCTCCAGGGCGGCGTTGAGCCGCCCGGCCCGCTCCAGCTGGCGGCGCCGGGCCGCCGCCACCCGGGCCCGCAGCTCGGCCGTGGTGGGCCCGCCGGCCGGCGGGCCGCGCAGCTCCTCCAGCGGCAGGCGGGGCACCGCCACGTGCAGGTCGATGCGCTCGAGCAGGGGGCCGGAGAGGCGGGCCCGGTAGCGGCGCACCTGCTCAGGGGTGCAGCGGCAGGGTTGCAAGGCATCGCCCAGGTGCCCGCAGGGGCAGGGGTTCATGGCCGCCACCAGCTGGAAGCGGGCGGGGAACTCGGCCTGGCGGGCGGCGCGGGAGACGGTGATGCGCCCCGCCTCCAGGGGCTCGCGGAGCATCTCCAGCACCCGCCGCTCGAACTCGGGCAGCTCGTCCAGAAAGAGCACGCCGTGATGGGCCAGGGAGATCTCGCCCGGGCGGGGTTGGCTCCCGCCGCCCACCAGGGCCACGGCCGAGCTGCTGTGGTGGGGGGCCCGGAAGGGCCGCTGCCGCCAGGCCTGCGGGTTCAGGGGACGGCCCGTCAAGGAGGCCACGGCGGCCACCTCCAGGGCCTCCTCCTCCTCCAGCGGCGGCAGAAGCGCGGGCAGGCGGCTAGCCAGGAGCGTCTTGCCGGTGCCGGGCGGGCCCACCAGCAGCAGGTGATGGCCCCCCGCGGCGGCCACCGCCAGGGCCCGCTTGGCCCGGTGCTGCCCCCGCACCTCGGCCAACTCGGGCGCTGACCCCGGCACCTCGCCCACGGCGGGCGGCTCCGCGGGCTGCAGGGGCTCGCGGCCCAGAAGATGGGCGCAGACCTCCAGGAGGTGGCCCGCCGGGAGGATCCGGGCCCCACGCACCAGGGCAGCCTCGGCGGCGCTGGCCCGGGGCAGCACCAGGGCCCGCCCCGCCCGCCGGGCGGCCAGGGCCAGGGGGAGGGCCCCGCGCACCGGCCGCAGCTCCCCGGTAAGGGCCAGCTCCCCGGCGAACTCCAGGCCGGCCAGGGGCTCCCGGGGCAGCTGTCCCGAGGCGGCGAGAATCCCCAGGGCGATGGGCAGGTCGAAGCGCCCGCCCTCCTTGGGCAGGTCCGCCGGGGCCAGGTTGACGGTGATGCGGCGCGCAGGGAACTCGAAGCGGGCGCTCTGCAGCGCCGCCCGCACCCGGTCCTTGCTCTCCTTCACCGCGGCCTCGGGCAGGCCCACGATAGAGAGGGCAGGCAGGCCGCCCGCCAGATGCACCTCCACGTGCACCTCGGGCGCATGCAGGCCCTCCTGGGCCCGGCTGTGCACGACGGCCAGCGACACGGCGTCCCTGCGGCGATCCCTACGCCCCACCGAGGCCTCCCGCCCCGGCCGGCGCTGGCGGCTACCTTAGCGGAAGGGGTCGCCGCCGGGGAAGGGCTCAGCCGCGCCCGGCCCCTCGACCCTCTCCGGCGCGCCCCGCTTCGGGCTCCCGCAGGCCGGCCGCCTCCTCCAGGCGCGCCACCCGCCCCTCCAGGCGCTCCAGCAGCTCCCGGGTGCGGGCCAGCACTCGGCTCTGGGCATCGAACTCCTCGCGCGTGACCAAGTCGAGCTGGGCGAAGGCGCTCTGCAGCATCGCCCGGAAGCTCTTCTCCAGGTCCTCCCCGATGGCACGCGCCCCGGGGGGCACCGCCGCAGCCAGCCGCCGCGCCAGCTCATCCAGCTTGCCCGGATCCGGCATCGCTCTCTTCCCCTCGTGCCGCCTCTCAGATCTTCAGTCTAGCCCCACCAGGCCGCAGACGGCGGCCGCACCGTTTTGGTGCGCCGCCCCAGAGGGAGGCGTCCGTTGTGGTGCCCGCATCCTGCCGCGGAAGGCGTCTGTGCCCGCTTATCTTTGCAGCACAATCCCTTACGCGAGTGGCACGTTTCCTGCTGCGGCGGATGGTGAAAGGCCGCCCCGCACCGGGGCGGGGCGGAACGGGGCGGGCGGGCCGCCCCGTGCCGCGGGCGAGCGGCAGGAACGAAGGAGAGAGCCATGAAGCTGGTGACGGCCATCATCAAACCCTTCAAGCTGGACGACGTGCGCGAGGCCCTGCAGGAGCTGGGCGTGCAGGGCATGACGGTGACCGAGGTCAAGGGCTTCGGCCGGCAGAAGGGCCACACCGAGCTCTACCGGGGCGCGGAGTACGTGGTGGACTTCCTGCCCAAGGTCAAGCTGGAGGTGGCCGTGGACGAGGCCTTGGTGGATCAGGTCACCGAGGCCATCCAGAAGGCGGCCACCACGGGCAAGATCGGCGACGGCAAGATCTTCATCTTCCCCCTGGAGCAGGCCATCCGCATCCGCACCGGCGAGAGCGGGCCGGAGGCGCTGTGACCGCGGGCGGCATCATGCAGAAGGAGCGAGCGACCATGAACCACAACGAGCGCATCACCCCCCGCCGGGCCGGGTGGCCCGCCCGGGTGGCCGCCACTGCGGCCCTGGGCCTGCTGCCTGCCCTGGCGCTGGCCGAGGAGGCGAAGCTGGACTCGGGCGACACAGCCTGGATGCTCACGGCCACGGCCCTGGTCCTGTTCATGACCATCCCGGGCCTGTCTCTCTTCTACGCCGGCATGGTCCGGGCCAAGAACGTGCTCTCGGTGATGATGCAGTGCTTCGCCATCACGGCCTTGGCCAGCGTGCTCTGGGCCGTGGTGGGCTACAGCTTGGCCTTCGAGGACGGCGGCGATCTCAACGCCTTCATCGGCGGCCTCGGCAAGGCCTTTCTGGCCGGCGTGGGGGTGGACAGCCTGAGCGGGACCATCCCCGAGACGGTCTTCATGACCTTCCAGATGACCTTCGCCATCATCACCCCGGCCCTGATCGTGGGCGCCTTTGCCGAGCGCATGAAGTTCTCGGCCATGCTCTGGTTCATCGGGCTGTGGCTGCTGCTGGTCTACGCCCCCATCGCCCACTGGGTCTGGGGCGGCGGCTGGCTGGGCGAGCTGGGCGTGCTGGACTTCGCCGGCGGCACGGTGGTGCACATCAACGCGGGCATCGCGGGCCTGATGGCGGCCTTGGTCCTCGGCAAGCGCAAAGGCTATCCGCAAACGCCCATGCCCCCGCACAACCTCACCCTCACCGTGGTGGGCGCCTCCATGCTGTGGGTGGGCTGGTTCGGCTTCAACGCCGGCTCGGAGCTGGCCGCCGACGGCACCGCGGGCATGGCCATGGCCGTGACCCAGATCGCCACCGCGGCGGCGGCCCTGGCCTGGATGTTCAGCGAGTGGATCAGCCACGGCAAGCCCAGTGTCCTGGGCATCGCCACGGGCGCGGTGGCAGGCCTGGTGGCCATCACCCCGGCTTCAGGCACCGCGGGGCCCATGGGTGCGTTGCTCATCGGGGCGGTCTCGGGGGTGGGCTGCTACCTGGCCTCGACCAAGGTCAAGCGGGCCCTGGGCTACGACGACTCCCTGGACGTGTTCGGGGTGCACGCCGTGGGCGGCATCATCGGCGCCCTGCTGACGGGAGTCTGCGCCTCCACGGCCTTCGGCGGTGCCGGGCTGCCCGAAGGCGTGGGCATCGGCCAGCAGGTGGCCCTGCAGGCCGTGGGGGTGGTGGCCACCATCGTCTACACGGCCGTGGTGAGCTTCATCCTGCTCAAGGTGCTCGATGCCCTCATGGGCCTGCGGGTGACCGAGGAGCAGGAGCAGGAGGGGCTGGACCTGGCCCTGCACGACGAGCGGGGCTACATCCTCTGAGCCTTCAGGGAAAGCGATCCCACAAGGAGGTGGCCGGCGGGGGCCCTTTTTCGGGCCCCCGCCCTTTTCGAGCTTCGAGGCCCTCTTCAGCGCACACCCCGCTCCCGCAGGAAGGGGGCGTAGCGCCGGTCGGTGCCCTGGATGTGTCCCACCAGCCAGTCCTTGAGCAGGGCGAGCAGCTCACTGGCCGCCGCCCGGGCCTGCGGCCCTTGGAGCCGGCCCAGGGGGCCCTGCAGACGTTCCACCAAGGCCCGGTGGCGGGCCCGGTGCTGCTCCAGCTCCGGGTAGCCGTGGCGCTCCATGAGATCCTCCTCGAAGGCGAAGTGCACCCGAGTGTACTGGGCCACACCGTGCCCCAAGCGGGCCAGGGCCTCCTCAGGCCCGCTTCGCAGCGCCGCATGGAGCCCGTTGATGAGCTCCACCAGCACCCGGTGCTGGCGGTCGATCTCCGCGATCCCCACCGCATAGGCCTCGCTCCATGGCACCAGCGGGGGCACCAGCGGGGGTACCAGCGGGGGCACCGAGAGCGAGCCGGAGGCGGGCGGGGCCTGCGCCTCCACGGCGAAGCGGCCGAGCAGGATCTCCACCTCCACGGCCAGGGTGGCCACGCGGGCCCCCGAGAGCAGGAAGCGGCCGGCTCCCTGGGCGGTCTCCTGGGCCACAGCCGCCACCCGGGCCACGTGCTCGGCGATCTCCTGGGCCGCCCGGCCCTGCTCCTCGGCCGCGGCGGCCACCTGGGCGTTCATGGCATGGATCCGTTCCACCTGGCCGGCCACCTCCTCGAGGGAGCGGGCCGCCCCCTCGGCCAGCCCCAGGGTACGCTCGCTCTGGCAGGCACCCGTGCGCAGCACCTCGCTGGTGCGCTCGGCCTCCCGCTGCACTCGGGCCACGGTGCGCTGAATCTCCGCGGTGGCCTCCTGGGTGCGCTGGGCCAGCACCCGCACCTCCTCGGCCACCACCGCGAAGCCGCGGCCGTGCTCCCCCGCCCGGGCGGCCTCGATGGCCGCGTTCAGGGCCAGCAGATTGGTCTGCTCGGCGATGCCGTCGATCACCTCCAGGATCCCGGCGATGGCCTCCCCCTCCCGCTCCAGATGGGCGGCCACCTCCCCGGCCCGGGACATCTCGGTCCCCAGCCCCCGCAGGGCACCCATCATCGCCTCCACGGCGCGCTGGCTGTCCTTGGCAGCCTCCTCGGCGTGGGCCGCGGCACCGGCGGCCTGGGCGATGCCCTCGGCTACCTCCCGCACCGCGGCCGACATCTGCTCGGTGCCGGCCGCCGCCTGCTCCACCTCCTCCCGCTGGGCGGCCACCCCACGGTCCGCCTCCAGGCTCAGCCGTCGCATGGCCTGGGCCTCCTCCACCAGGAGCTCGGCGGAGGCCAGCACCGCCCCCAGGCTGCGGCCCACCTCCCGGCGCACCCGCTCCAAGGCCCCGGCCACGGCCGCCAGCTCATCGCGGCCCGCCGGGGGCACGGGGTGCGCGAAATCGCCCGCGGCCAAGGCAGCGCCAGCCGCCTGCAGGCGCGCCACCCGGGAAGCCAGGGAGCGGTACAGGGCGGCGAAGGTGTAGAGGGCCAGGCCCAGGGCCGCCAGGAGCAGTCCCGCCAGGGCGGCCAGCCGACGGTCCAGAGCACGGGCCTGCTCCGCCAGCCGCTCCCGAAGCAGGGCCTGCAGGCTCTCCTGGAAACGAACCTGGGCGGCCACCGCCTCGGTGCCCGCGGCGAAGAAGGCCGCCGCGTCCACTTGGGGGTGCAGAGGCAGGAGGAGCCCTTCCCGGGCCAGCCGCACGAAGCCCTCCGCCTCCCGGCGGGCGGCCTCCAGAGCCCGGCGGGCCGGCTCCGCCCCCGCCTGGCCCTCCAGGAGGGCCGCCCGCGTTGTCAGCAGCGCCGTCCCCTCCCGGATGCGCCCCAGGCGATCGGCCAGCCCCAGGCGACCCTCGGGGTCGGCCCCGCCTGCCGCCGCCAGGCCCGCTCCTAACCCCCGGGCCTGGCCCAGGAGCTCCACCTGCCGGGGCACGACCCGTACCAGGAGGTCCAGGAGACGGTTGAGGCTCAGCTCCGGCTCGGTGCTCAGCCCCTGGGCGTCGGCCACGGCCTCCAGGTGCGCCAGGAAGGCGCCCACCAAGGCCGTGTGGCGCCGAAAGCTCTCCTCGGGCCCGAGCGTCAAGGCCTCCTGCGCCAGGGCGCGCCCTCTGTGGCCGCTGGCGCGCCCCTCGGCGGCGGGAGGCAAGCCAGCCTCCACCCGTGCCAGGCGCCGGCAGGCGGCCTCCACGGCCCGGCGCTCGGCCAAGATCTTGTCTCGAAAGCCCTCCTCACCCTCGAGGTAGGCCTGGACCATCCCGCGGTGGCGGGCCACGCCGGCGGCCACGGCCTGGACCGCGGCCGCCACCTCCAGCCCCCGGCGCTGGGCGGCCAGCCGCTCCCGGTCGGCAGCTAAATCCCGGTAGACGAGGCTGGAGAGCAAGCACAGGGGCAGGGCGAAGCCCACCAGCAGCCAGGCGAACTTGGCCCGAAAGGAGATCCGTTCCAGCAGGCCCATGGCGGGGGCAAGGAGAAGGGGCCTGCGGGAGGTGGCAAAGGCCTTCATGTCTCGGCTCCTCGTCTGGGGCAGGATGCCGATTGCACCGACAAAACCGCACCCGGCGAGGGGCCTTCCTTTGGCCTTATCGGCTGCGCGCGTCGGGCCTTGAGGCCGCCCAGGAGCCCCACGACGCTAGTGGCCGGGGCGATGAGAGCCTCAGGCGGCCCCCCAGCGCTGACCTCTGGCCTGCTGACGCAGCTCGTTGGCCACCTCCTGAGGCCGAGGCCGTCCGAAGGCGCTCTGGGTCGGTGCCCGCTATGCGGTCAGAGCCGGGCAGGTGCCCATCAAGGCCACCAGGTCCGCCTCTGGGCTCCGAGCCAGAAAGGGGCACCGATGAGGGGCGGTCACCGCCTCGCAGGACGGGCTTCTCAGGCGCTTTCGCTCTCGCTGTCCTTCTCCGTCCCTTGAAGGGGGGCTCGATGCCTTCGGCCTGAGGATCCAGCCACGGGGCGACCCGGAGCTGGTGCGCATGGCAGCTCGAACCGAGCCTTCCAGGCGGTTGCGGCCCCGCCGACCCGAGCCCATCCTTGGAGGAGGGCGCACGGGGGTCGATGATGGAGACGTTGGCGTCAGTGCTGGAGGAGGCCCGGCGCAAGGGCAGGCTGCGCGCCGAGCGCTTCCAGGACCTGGCCTACTTGCGCCTGACCGACGACCTGCGCCGCGTGCCCCGGGGCACGGTGATCCACGGCGGTGAGGCCGTCTACGGCTATCCCCGGATCGGGCGCATCCTCCACCTGGAGCAAGGGCTGCGGGAGCAGTTCCGGCACCCGGTCTGGGTGGAGGAGAAGGTCGACGGCTACAACGTGCGCATCTGCCGCCTGGGCGGAAGCACGGTGGCCCTCACCCGAGGCGGCTTCGTCTGCCCCTTCACCACCGACCGGCTCCCGGAACTCTTGGACACCCGCATTCTGGAGGAACGCCCGGAGCTGGTGATCTGCGCCGAGGTGGCCGGGCCCGAGAACCCCTACCTGGAGGGCGGGCCGCCCTTCATCGCCGAGGACGTGCGCCTGTTCGTCTTCGACCTCATGGAGCGGGGCCGGCCGGGCTTCCTGCCCCGGGAGGAGGTCTACGACCTGGTGGAGCGCTACGGCCTGCCCAGCGTGCCCCGCTACGGGCGGTGCGGCCTGGACGAGGTCGAGCCCCTACGCCGGCTCATGGGCCGGCTGGAGGAGAAGGGGGCCGAGGGGATCGTGCTCAAGGAGGACGCCCCCGACGGGCGCCGGGCCAAGTACACCACTGCCTACGCCTGCGTGCAGGACCTGCGAGCGGGGACGGACGCCTTCACCGACCTCCCCCCTGAGTACTTCACCGGCCGTATCCTGCGCCTGGCCCTCTACCTGGAGGAGCAAGGCCTGGCGGGCGAGGCCCTGGAGCGGGTGCAGGCGGAGGCGGGCCGGAGCCTGGTGGGGGGGCTGCTGGAGGCTGTGGCCCGTTTCCGCCTGCACCCGCTCCAGG
>WFXX01000273.1 GCA_015490395.1 Gammaproteobacteria bacterium
CCATCAAGGAGGACAACAGCGCCCTCGCGGTGGACCTGACGGTCCCCGACCTCTACGAGGAGGGGGAGCTGGCGGTGCGCCGGGGCACGGTGCACCTGTTCCGCTCGGTGGTGCTCTGGGAGGGCGGGCGCTACGAGCACCTGCGCATCGTCAACTACGACAACCACGCCGTGACCCTGGAGCTGGAGCTGCGCTACGGGGCCGATTTCGCCGACATCTTCGAGGTGCGGGGCACCCGGCGGGCGCGGCGGGGGCGGCTGCTGCCTCCGGAGCTGGGCGAGCGCAGCCTGGTGCTGGCCTACGAGGGGCTGGACGGGGTGCGGCGCAGCACCCGCATCAGCTTCGACTGGCGGCCCGAGGTCCTGGAGGCCGGCCGCTGCCACACCACACTCCACCTGGCCCCCAGCGAGCGGGTGCGCCTGCACGCCACCGTGGCCTGCACCACCGAGCGGGAGTACTTCTGCCTGGGCAGCTACGAGCAGGCCCAGGAGCACACCACGGCGCGCCTGGCCCAGGAGGACGCCCTCTGGGGCCAGATCCACACCTCCAACGAGCAGTTCAACGACTGGCTCAACCGCTCGGCGGCGGACCTGAAGATGCTGGTCACCCGCACGCCCCACGGGCCCTATCCCTACGCGGGCGTGCCCTGGTTCTCCACCCCCTTCGGGCGCGACGCCCTCATCACCGCCCTGCAGACGCTGTGGCTCAACCCGGACCTGGCCCGGGGGGTGCTGGCCTATCTCGCCGCCACCCAGGCCACCGAGGAGGACCCGGCCAGCGACGCCGAGCCGGGCAAGATCCTGCACGAGGCCCGCGAGGGGGAGATGGCCGCCCTGGGCGAGGTCCCCTTCCGGCGCTACTACGGCTCGGTGGACGCCACGCCCCTGTTCATCGTGCTGGCCGGCCGCTACTTCGAGCGCACCGGCAACCGCTCCTTCATCGAGTCCATCTGGCCCAACATCGAGCGGGCCCTGGCCTGGATCGACGTCTACGGCGACCGGGACGGGGACGGCTTCGTGGAGTACGCCTGCCACTGCGAGCGGGGGCTGGTGCACCAGGGCTGGAAGGACTCCAACGACGCCGTCTTCCACGCCGACGGCCGGCCCGCCGAGCCGCCCATCGCCCTCTGCGAGGTCCAGGGCTACGTCTACGAGGCCAAGCAGGTGGCCGCGGCCTTCGCCGAGCTCTTCGGCGAGCGCGACCGGGCCCGGCGCCTGCGCGAGCAGGCCGCCGCCCTCAAGGCGCGCTTCAACGAGGCCTTCTGGGTGGAGGAGCTGGGCACCTTCGCCCTGGCCCTGGACGGGGACAAGCGGCCCTGCATGGTGCGCAGCTCCAACCCGGGCCACTGCCTCTTCAGCGGCATCGTGGACCCCCAGCACGCCCGCCGCACCGTCAACACCCTCCTCTCGCCGGCCAGCTTCAGCGGCTGGGGCATCCGC
This sequence comes from Gammaproteobacteria bacterium, assembly GCA_015490395.1. Classification (GTDB taxonomy): domain Bacteria; phylum Pseudomonadota; class Gammaproteobacteria; order DRLM01; family DRLM01; genus S141-70. The sequence continues at coordinate 1,440 of WFXX01000273.1, forward strand.
ACCATCGCCGAGGGGGAGGCCAACTACAACCCCATGTCCTACCACAACGGCTCGGTCTGGCCCCACGACACGGCCCTGGCCGCGGTGGGCTTCGCCCGCTACGGCTTCAAGGACCGGGCCCTGACCCTGCTCACCGGCCTGTTCAACGCCTCCATCTTCCTGGAGCTGCACCGCCTGCCGGAGCTCTTCTGCGGCTTCGCCAAGCTCCACGGCCAGGGCCCCACCCGCTATCCGGTGGCCTGCTCGCCCCAGGCCTGGGCCGCCGGGGTGCCCTTCCAGCTCCTGCAGGCCTGCCTGGGGCTGAGCTTCTCCCCGGACAAGCCCCAGCTGCGCTTCTACCATCCGCGCCTGCCCGACTACCTGGACTGGGTGCGCATCGACAACCTGCGCTTCGGCAACGCGGTCATCGACCTCTACTTCCGCCGCCATCCCCACGACGTGGGCATCAACGTCGAGCGCAAGGAGGGCGACCTGGAGGTGGTGGTGGTGGTCTGAGGCGGTGATCCGGGGCCGGGGCAGGGGCTAGACTGCGCCCCCATGGAGCCCTCCGTCCCCCTCGCCGCCAAGCTGGCCTTCCTGGCCGATCCCCGCAGCTATCCGGAGGGCGCCACCCGGGTGGAGGTGGTGCGCACCCATCTCTCCTGCGTCTTCCTCACCGACCGCCATGCCTACAAGCTCAAGCGGCCGCTGCGCCGGGGGGAGGTGGACCTGACCGCCCTGGAGGCCCGGCGGCGGGCCTGCCTGGAGGAGCTGCGCCTCAACCGCCGCCTGGCCGGCGCGGTCTACCAGGCGGTGGTGCCCCTGCGCCGCCGCCCGGACGGGGGGC
>WFXX01000274.1 GCA_015490395.1 Gammaproteobacteria bacterium
TCCTGTTCCTGCATGCCGGCAGGCTCTATGTGGCAGATACCCTCAATGCCCGCATCCAGGCGTTGGATCCCCACGACGGCCGCCCGCTGTTGATCTTCGGGCGCCGGGGGCGCTACCTGGGCGATACGCCGCGGCCGAAAGGGGTCGCGGTGGACCAAGACGGCAGGATCTATGTGGTGGAAAGCCATTTCGACTTCCTGCTAGTATTCGACGCGCAGGGGAGGCTGCTGCTGCCCATCGGGGGGACGGGCAGCGCCCCGGGCCGGTTCTATCTGCCGGCTGGTGTCTGGGCGGACGGGGCTGACCGCATCTATGTGGCCGACAGCTTCAACGGTCGCATCGTGGTGCTGGAGTACCTGCGAGGGGGAGGATGAGGGACGGACGGCGGCGGGGCGCGGCGGTGGTGTGGCTGCTCCTGGTGACCGCCGCGGGGGTGTGGTGCCTGGGGGCGGACCCGGCTCGGGCCGAGCCTTTCTCCGACATTCGTAATACCCGGCACAACCTTTCGGCCACGGTCATCCCCGTCTTGCCCGATGGGGGCGAGCGCCGGGCCCGCGCTGCCACCGAGTCCCAGATCTGCGCCTTCTGTCATACCCCTCACGGGGCCACCGAGGCGCCCCGGGTGCCGCTGTGGAACCGCAAGATCTCGGGGGTGACCTACACCACCTATAGCTCCTCCTCCCTGGATGCGGTGGACTTGGGCCAGCCCTCGCCCAAGTCCAAGCTTTGCCTCTCCTGCCACGACGGGACCCTAGCTCTCGGGGCGGTGAACGTGCTCAATGGCCAGGCCAACCCCAATGTGCCCATGACCGGGCCGGGCATTGGGCCGGGCGGCACCATCCCGGAGGGGCTGGGGGCTACCACCGGCTTCACCCGGCGCCTGGGAGTGGATCTGACCAACGATCATCCTATCTCTTTCACCTATGACAGTGCCCAAGCCGTACGGGACGGGGAGCTGGTGGATCCGGCCGTCTCGCCCTTCGTGGGCGAGCGGATCCGGGGCGAGAAGCCCCCGCTCCTGCCCCTGGAGGACCAGAAGGTCGAGTGCATCACCTGTCACGACCCGCATCTCCGTGACGACTCCGGGGAGAACATCAAGTTCCTGCGCGTGAACCGCTTCCAACGAGCGGCGCCCGTCGAGGGGCAGTTCGATCCGGAGCGGGACATTATCTGCCTGGCCTGCCACAACAAGGCCGGCTGGGCCGGATCGGCCCACGCCAATCCTAAGGTGGCCAACTACAAGTACCAGGACGCGGCGGCGGAGCTGCGCGAGTTCCCCAAGGGGACCGAAACGTGGCAGGCGGCCTGCCTGAACTGCCATGACCCCCATACGGTGCAGGGCTCGCGGCGCCTGCTGCGCGAGGGCGTAGACGGACCTGAAGGTGTCACGGCCCTAGGTGCCCGGTACAAGTTCGGCGGCACCCCGGCTATCGAGGAGACCTGCTACACCTGCCATTCTGCCGACGGCGAGGTGCTGCAGAACCAGAGCGCTCGGCCGGGCTTCGGGGTGCCGGACATCAAGACCGACTTCACCACGTTGGCTCGGCGCATGCCCATCGCCAGCCGGGATCAGCCTGCGGGGCGTGAGGTCCACAGCATCGGCTCGCGCAAGGATCTGCCCCAGTCGGGGCAGGACTTCGTGGAAGATCCTCGCTACTTGGGCAAGGGTGACCTTACCAACCGTCACGTCGAGTGCACGGACTGCCACAATCCCCACCGGGTGACGCGGAACCGTCTCTTCAACGCGGACACGTCGGTGCCCGACACCGAGGGCACGCACCCCCACACGCCTGCGCAGCTAGCCGCAGCTGGGCTCAAGGAGCACACCAACCTGGCCTCCGGGGTGCTGCGGGGCATCTGGGGGGTGGAACCCAGTGGCTGGCCGTCCACCGAATTCGGTAGCGAGCCGACGGTGTTTGAGGTCAAGCGGGGTGATCCCGGCGTCGGTGCCAGCACGGACGTCAACAGCCCCTATGTGACCCGGGAATACCAGGTCTGCCTCAAGTGCCATTCCAACTATGCCTACGATCAGCCGCCGCTGCTCGGCTCTTTCTCGGGAGGCACGCCGCCGGGGACCAACGCCCTCTACCGCTACACCAACCAGGCCATGGAGTATCAGTCGCCGGACGACCACAAGGGCGAGGTGCCGACCCCTGGGGCCGAGCCGCCCACGCCCAGCGGTGCCTTCAAGGGAGTGGACCCGGCCGGCAACAGCGTCAATTACCTGGCCAACAATCATCGCTCCTGGCATCCGGTGCTTAAGGAGACCGGGCGCACCATCGCCGTGCGCAGGATCGCGAGCCCCGACGTCTGGCGCAGCCCCTTCAACTTGGGCGTGGGGACGCAGACCATGTATTGCACCGATTGCCACGGCTCCAACACGGACGTCGGTGACGGGGTGGTGCCTCAAGGGGGCGAGCAGGGCCGACCCTGGGGCCCACACGGCTCCAACAACGATTTCCTCCTGAAGGGGCCCTGGGATGACCAGACCGGCACGATGCAGCCAGACGGGCTGTGCTTCCGCTGCCACAACTATGACTACTACGCTAAGGCCTATCCGGCTGGGCCCTTGCCCGATACGGTGACGCTCCAGAGCGGCTTCCGGAGGGCCTCCGGCGGGGCGGCCTGCGTGGGCACGCCCAACACCAACCTCCACACCGGCCACGCCCAAGTGCTGGCCTTGGCGGGCAACAGTCCCCTGCGCTGCACCTACTGCCACGTGGCCATCCCTCACGGGTGGAAGAACAAGAACTTCCTGGTGAACCTCAACGACGTGGGGCCGGAGGTGGGGCTGCCCCCGGGCACGCAAGTGCGCAACCATACCTCGGCGCGCTACTACCAGGGCCCCTATTACAACGGCGCCGTGCTGAAGGTGTTCACCTTCCAGCGCAGCGGCGAGTGGACAGCGCAGAGCTGCGGCTCCGCCGGCCCGCCAGGCAACGGCCTGCGCGGCGTGAACTGGATGAACGGGGGATCCGAGGCCTGCAGCAACATCCCCTGAGCGGGGACAGAGGAGGAGGGTGGCCATGAGCCTGGGGCGGCGGCTGGCCTCCCTGAAGCTCACCGTGGTTGGCATGCTGCTGCTGGCAGTAGCGGTGGGCTTGCGCTATGGGGATCCGGACCGGGTCTCCGTGTGGGTGCTGGTGATCCCGATGGCGCTGCTGGCCCTGAACCTGCTGGCGGCCATCGCCACCAACCCGCGCATCCACCGCCGCGGTGGTCTGCTGGCCTTCCACGTGTCCTTGCTGGTGCTGGTGATCCTGGCCGCCATCGGACGCCTGACGCTCTACGAGGCCCACGTGGAGTTGCTGGAGGGCCAAGCCTTTTCGGTGAGCCAGGTTTTCGACGTGCGCGCCGGGCCCCTGCACAGCGGTGAGCTGCACCGGGTGCGCTTCGTTCAGGGTCCGTGGACAGTCTCGTACAGTCCCGGCTTGGTGCGAGGGCCTACCCGCAGCACGGTGCACGTGCCTGACGGGCGAGGCGGCTGGGAGAGCCGGGTGGTGGGGGACGACACCCCGCTGGTGCTGGAGGGCTACCGCTTCTATACCACCTTCAACAAGGGCTTCGCGCCCATCCTGACCTGGATCCCCGATGGAGGTGGGCCGGCTTATACCGGCGCGGTGCACATGCCTTCCTACCCGCTGTTCGACTTCCGGCAGGTCAACACCTGGACTCCGCCGGGGGGGCCGGAGCTCCGGCTGTGGTTGCACGTGGACGCGGGGCTCAAGGGGGACGAGGCCTGGGTGCTGGACGGCCGCCGCGCCACAGCGCGGCTGGCGGTGCGCACGCCAGAGGGGCGGGTGGAGCTCGAGCCCGGGGAGTCGGTGCGCCTGCCGGGGGGGGTCCTGCGCTACGAGCGCTTGAGCACCTGGATGGGCTACAAGATCTTTTACGATCCCACCCTGCGTTGGCTGTTCGTGACCAGCGTGCTGGGGGTGCTGGGCTTGGCCGCTCACTATTGGCGGCGCTTTGGGGCCGGTTGGATGGCGGCCCGCGACCCAGCTCGCAGCGGGCGAGACTGGGAGGCAGGTCTGGGAGAGGCAGCGGCCGCTGTGAGGCGGCGCTCGTGAGGAGGAGCGTCCATGGAGGCGGTGAAGGACTGGCTGAGCGTGCGCATGGTGGCGGAGATGCCCTGGCTGTGGGCCGGGCTGGCGGCCTATGCGATGGCGACCTGGACCGCCTTGGAAGGGATCCGCTTGCGGGCGGCGGGGGCTATGCCAGCGGTGACAGTGCGCGAGGGGCGGGTCCTGTTCTGGCTGATGCTCGGGGTGGGCTTGCTGACGGTCTCCTTGGCGCAGCGCTGGGTGCGCATCGGCCACGGGCCCTTCGTGAATCTCTTCGAGCTGCTGGTGAGCCAGCTTTTTAGCTTGGGTCTGGTTTACGCCGTGGTTTACTGGCGCTTCCCCCAAGTACGCCCCACGGCGGTGGTGGTGCTGCCCATCCTCTGGATCCTGGGCCTGTGGGTGCTCATGCTGGAGCCCGAGGCGGTGCCCTATCCCCCCACCTATTACAACGACTGGCTCTGGGCTCACGTGGGCTTCGGCAAGCTCTTCCTGGGCTTCGCCCTGGTGGGCACGGGGCTGGCGGGGCTGATCCTGGCGCGGGCTCACCCGCGGCTCGAGCCTTGGCTGCGGCGCCTACCACCGGACGAGGTGCTGGATAACCTGGCTTGGCGGTTCATGCTGTTGGCCTTCGTGTTCGACAGCCTGATGCTCATCGCGGGTGCGGTCTGGGCCCAGGACGCCTGGGGCCGGTACTGGTCCTGGGACGCCTTGGAGACCAGCTCCTTCCTCACCTGGCTGGCCCTGGGGGGAGCCCTGCACGCCCGGCTGGCCTACCGGGTGCCCCTGCGGCTGGGGGCGGCCTTCATCGTCACGGTCTTCGTGCTGGCCTTCCTGACCTATTTTGGGACGCCCTTCTACAGCGAGGCGGCCCACAAGGGCATCATCTGATGGGCACCGTCTGAGGAGCGGGGGATGGACGCAGCGAGCGGGCGTGTGGGGCCGGGATCCCAAGAGGAGGCGGTGCTGGGCCTCACTGGGGTCTTCCTGATATTGTTGCTGGTGACGGTGTTGGTGGGATTGGCGGCGCGACCGGAGTTCCGCTGGGAGACGGCCGGTCAGCGGGGCGTGGATCCCAGCCGCTACCCGGTGGCCCATGCGCACGTGGCCCGGGAGACGGAGCTGCGGCGCCGCTTCCAGCAGGCGGTGGCCATGCTGCACGCCAAGCGCTACGACTACGCCATCACGGCCCTGCATCGGGTGCTGGAGCTGGCTCCGCGCATGCCCGAGGCCTACGTCAACATGGGTTTCGCCTTGCTGGGCAAGGGCGAGCACCGGGCGGCCCGCGACTTCTTCCAGGCGGCTATCGATCTTCGTCCCGCCCAGCACAACGCCTACTGGGGCCTGGCCGTGGCCCTGGAGGGGCTGGGAGACCTGGAAGGGGCGCTGGGTGCCATGCGCACCTTCATCCATCTGGCGCCTTCCGATCCGCGCACAGAGGCCTTCGTGCGCAAGGCCCGGGCGGCCCTGTGGGAATGGGACAGCCGCTTGAGGCGGGGTCCTCTGCCGGCGGCTGAGCGGGAGTGGATCGCCCGCCGCTCCAGGGAGTGGGAGGCTCGCAATAGCCCAGATCGGGACGCCCCGGAGGAGGCGGTCAGACCGTCGGCGCCGGATCCCGTTCCGGTTGCCCCATGAGGGAGGCGGCGGAGGGGCCGTTCTCGGGGAGGATGCACATGCGGCAGACCTGCACCCCTTGGCCGCTGCTCTTGGCCTCGTACATGGAGATGTCGGCGCAGCGGATAAGGGACTCCTCGTCACTGCCGTGGTGGGGGTAGACGCTCAGCCCCACGCTGGCCCCCACGCGCAGCTCCAGTCCCCGGATAAAGAAAGGGGCGTTGAGCTGGTCCAGCACCTTGCGGGCGATCCGTAGCCCCCCTTCCTTGTCCGCGCCTAGCAGCAGCAGGGCAAACTCATCGCCCCCGAGGCGCGCGGCCAGGTCCGACTCGCGGATGACGTGCCGCAGCCGTGCGGCCACCTGCTGGATGAGCAGGTCCCCCACTTGGTGGCCGTGGGTGTCGTTGATCTCCTTGAAGCGGTCCAGATCCACCAGGAGCAGGGTGAAGGGCTCACCGCTGCGCCGGGAGGCGGCGATGGCCTGGTGCAGCCGGTCGTAGAAGTGGGCTCGGTTGGATAGGCCGGTGAGGGGATCGTGCAGGGCCTGGTATTCGAGGGCAGCGGCCAGGTCCACCAGGGTGCGGCGCATGTCCTCCAGGTCCTTGGCCAGGCTGTCCACCTCTCGCACGTGGGAGCGCAGGTCCAGGGACTGGTCGAAGCGGCCCGAGGCGATGGCCCGGGAGGCCTGGCGCACCCGGTCCAGGGAGCGGGTGACCTGGGCGCTGACCAGGGCCACCAGCACCAGGGTCAGCACGATGTAGGCCAGCCCGATGTAGAGGGCGCGCCGATAGGCCAGAGCGATCTGCTGCCGGGTGGGCGTCTCGTCGTAGCCCAGGTGCAGCTCCAGGGGACGCCCGTCGGGCGCGGACAGGGGCAGGGCGATGTGGTAGATCTCGTCCCCGCCCTGGCCGAAGAAGAAGTCCTCCCGGAAGGGGTGAGACATCCCCGGTTGCGGGGCGGCGGCCACCACCTCGCCGGTGCGCCGGTCCACCACCTCGGCGTAAAGCACCCGCCCGGAGAGGCTCAGGTCCTCCAGGAGGGCCTGGGCCTGAGGCCCGAGGGGGTCGCTGCCCAGAGCCAGGGAGATCACGTAGGCTTGGCTGCGCACGTTGTCCACGAACTGGGCCTCATAGCCCCGCTGGACGATGTAGATCACCCCTCCGAAGAGCAGGGGCAGCAGGGCGGCGTGCACCGCCAGCATGCCCAGGATCATGCGGCCGCTGAAGCTCTCCAGGCGCCCGCGCAGCGCCTCCTTCAGGGTGCGGAGTCGGACCATAGCTCCTGCACGACCTTCAGGCCCAGCCGCCTGGCCTGGCGGGCCCAGAGATAGCTGACCGCCCCCGGCCGCCGGCGCAGGTGCTCGGCCAGGGCCTCCTCGTCCTGGAAGACGGGGGGGCGGGGCCGGCCCAGCCGGAAGGCCAGGGCCACCAGGCGGCGCTGGTAGTGCGCCTTGGACATGAACAGCACCTTCTGGAGAAAGACCTCCTCCAGGAAGGGATCGGCCGCATTGAGCACGGGCTGGAGCCGGAGCCCTTCCCGGGTCACCCGCCCGCCCAGGAACAGCAGCCGCACCTCCTGAGGGTTGAGCCGCGCGCCTTCGGGGAAATGGGGGCCGGCGGCCAGCACCAGCCGGGCGCCGGGGGCCGCCCAGGCGGCCGCTCCCAGCAGCCAGGCAGGCAGCAGGGCGAGCAGGACGGCCAGCCGCCAGGCTCCCGGCCTCCGCCGCCTTCCCCTCGCACCCTGCTTCAGGGCCTCGTGCACGGGGCTCCCCTCAGCGCGCCGGGCTCATGGCAACAGCGCGCTCCATTGCAGCCGCCAGGAGTCGTGCCAGTGATGCCCGCCCAGCTCGCGGGTGCCCGCCACCTCCAGGGTGAGGGCCTGGCGGTGCCCCAGCTCCAGGCGCACGCCCCCCACGGCTTGGAAGACGGCGGTGCCCGGGAAGAGACTCCAGTAAGGGTCGCCGCGCTCCAGGGCGTTGCGCTCAAGACGGGCATAGGGCCGCCAGCGGCCTTGCGGAAGGACCTCGCCTTGGAGGAAGGCGCCCCAGTGGCGATAGCGCGCCGAGCCGATGGGTGTGGCGGTGCGGTGGCGCAGGAGCTGGACGTTGGCCAGCCAGCGGGTGGGTCCCGCGCTGCGGTCGAGGAACAGCCCCAGGCTTTGTTGCCGCAGCTCCGCGACCGAGGGCAGGCGCCCAGGGATGCGGGCGTAGGCCAGGTGCAGCCCCAGCATGTCCGTGCCGAAGGCGTCGGGAAACCAGTTCCAGGATAGGGCCAGGGCCTCGCGCCGACCGCCGCCCGGACGTAGGGCCTCGGCCGGCTCCAGGCCTTCGCCGCTTAGGCGAGGACCCAGGCCGGCACCGGCCTGGAGCTGCCACTGGCCGGCCCCAGCCGGACGGGTCCACTCCGCCAGCAGACCCCAGAGGTGGGTGGGGAGCGGCCCGCCGTGATCGTCGAAGGCCATCAGGGAGGGGTCGGTGACCGAGGTCCGTAGGAAGGGCGCGTGGTGGAACAGCTCGTTCCAGTGCACCGCCGGGCTGTGGAAGCGGCCCATCCAGAGCAGGACCGGGCCCAGCTCCCTCCCAAGCTGAAGCCGCTCCACGTGCCCTCCCTCGTCGGTGGCCAGGGCCTCGGCCAGCAGCCGCCAGCCCCGCCGCTCGGCCAGGAGGAAGGCGTCCAGGCCCAGGCGGGTGAACGCCTCGCGGTGCCCACCGTGGCCGACCTGGGGGTGGGGTGGGCTGCTGTGCTGCACCTGCTGGACGAAGGGGAACAGGACCAGGTCCGTTGCGGTGGCGGGGGCCATCTC
>WFXX01000275.1 GCA_015490395.1 Gammaproteobacteria bacterium
CTCCAGCATCACCCCATCGGGCAGGGCCCCGCCCTGGGGTCCGGGACGCAGGCCTTCGCCAGCGCGGGCGTGGGCGATGGCCCCGGCGAGCTGGGCGGCCACCGTGACCAGGAAAGCCTCCTGATCCTCGTCGAAGCGGCGGGCCTCGTGCCGGCGCACCACCAGCACCCCCACCACCTCCCGGTGGTGGATCAGCGGCACGCCCAGGAAGGCCCGACAGCGCTCCTCACCGGTTCCCGGCAGGCCCCGGTGCCGGGGATGGGCGGTGGCGTCCTCCAGGTGCAGAGGCTCGGCGGTCTCGGCCACCAGGCTCACCAGCCCCTCTCCAGGGCCCAGGGACACCCGGCCCACGGTGGCCGGATCCAGACCTTCGGTGGCCATGAGCACGAAGCGCCGGTCTGGGCCGGCGTAGTAAACGGAGCAGACCTCCGCCCCCATGGCCCGACGCACCCGCCGCACGGCGACCTCCAGGGCTTGGCGCAGGTCACTCGCCTCGGCCACCTCCTGGACGATGCGCCGCAGGGTCGCCAGCATGCGACTTGGCTCAGCCCTCGCTGAGGCGGGGCGCGGCGGCAGGGGCTGGGTTCAGCAGTGGGGCCAGCTCCCGGAGGGCTAGGAGATATACCCGGCGCTTGAAGGCCACCACCCGGCGTACCGGATACCAATAGCTCACCCAGCGCCAGGCATCGAACTCCGGGTGGTCGGTGAGGTTCAGGCGCACGGCGCTGTCGTCGCTCTCCAGCCGCAGGAGGAACCAGATCTGCTTCTGCCCGATGCAGACCGGCTGGCCAGGGGCGGGGCGACGGATATAACGGCGGGGCAAGCGGTAGCGCAGCCAGCCCTGGGTGCGGCCCATGAGGGTGACGTGGCGCGGCTCCAGCCCCAGCTCCTCGTGCAGCTCCCGGAACAGGGCCTGCTCCGGGCTCTCCCCCGGCTGGATGCCCCCCTGCGGGAACTGCCAAGCGTCCTGCCCGATGCGGCGGGCCCACAGCAGCCGGCCCTCGCCGTTGCTGAGGATGATGCCCACGTTGGGCCGATACCCGTCCGCGTCGACCACTGCTCCAGCCCCCGCCAGGGCCCGACCCCCTCTCGCGCCCCGCCGGCTCGGAGCCGGCGGGGCTGCATGCCATTGTGCCTCAGGCCCTTGCGGGCGGGCAAACGAGGGCGGAGGGTCAGCCCGCGAAACGCTCCCGGAAGCGGGCGAGCAGCTGGGCATTGATGGCCACGATGACGGTGCTCAGGGACATCAGGGCCGCCCCCGCCGCGGGCGAGAGCATCAGGCCCCAGGGGGCGGCCACCCCGGCGGCCAGGGGGATGGCGAAGGCGTTGTAGCCGGTGGCCCAGAGCAGGTTCTGGACCATCTTGCCGTAGGTGGCCCGGGAGAGCTCCACCACGGCGGCCACGTCCCGGGGATCGGAGCGCACCAGCACGATGTCCGCCGACTCCACGGCCACGTCGGTGCCCGCCCCGATGGCGATCCCCACATCCGCCTCCACCAGGGCGGGGGCGTCGTTGACCCCGTCGCCCACCATGGCCACCTTCAGGCCACGGTCCCGCACCCGCCGCACGGTGGCCGCCTTCTCGTGGGGCAGGACCTCGGCCAGGACCTCGTCGATGCCCAGCTCCCGGGCCACGGCCTCGGCCACCACCCGGGCGTCCCCGGTGAGCATCATGCAGCGCACCCCCATGGCCCGGAGCCGGGCCACGGCCTCCCGGGACTCGGGGCGCACCAGGTCGGCCAGGGCCAGGGCCGCCGCCGGGCGCCCCTCCACCAGGAGATAGACCACCGTCTTGCCCTGGGCGGCCAGCTCCGCCACCCGGGGCTCGTCCACGGCGATGCCCTGGCGGCGCAGGTGGCCGGGGCTCACCACCCGCAGGGCCCGGCCCTCCACCCGGGCCTCCACCCCCTCCCCGGGCAGGGCCCGGAAGCCCTCGGCCTCGGGCAGGGCCAGGCCCCGGTCCTCCGCGGCCCGCACCACCCCCTGGGCGATGGGGTGCTCCGAGCGCCGCTCCAGGGCCGCCGCCCAGGCCAGGGCCCGGTCCTCGTCCAGGCCCGGGTCCAGGACCACCACGTCGCTGACCCCGAAGCGCCCCTCGGTGAGGGTGCCGGTCTTGTCGAAGATGACCGCCTCCAGCTCCCGGGCCCGCTCGAAGGCCGCCCGGTCCCGGATGAGCAGCCCGTGGGCCGCCCCCAGGGAGGTGCTCACCGCCACCACCAGGGGCACGGCCAGGCCCAGGGCGTGGGGGCAGGCGATGACCATCACCGTCACCATCCGCTCCAGGGCGAAGGCGAAGCCCCCACCCAAGGCCAGCCACACCGTCAGGGTGAGCAGCCCCGCCCCGATGGCGATGTAGGTCAGCCATTGGGCGGCCCGGTTGGCCAGATCCTGGGTACGCGAGCGCGAGGCCTGGGCCTCCTTGACCAGGCGCACCACCTGGGACAGGTAGGTCTCCTCCCCGGTGCGGCGCACCTCCACCACCAGGGAGCCCTCCCCGTTGATGGCC
>WFXX01000276.1 GCA_015490395.1 Gammaproteobacteria bacterium
CTCCGCGTACAGGTCCCCGAGCTTGAAGCCGGCGAGCACCTTGCGGCCGGCCTCGAGGTGCCGGGCCGCGGCGCGGACCACGCGCTCGGCCTCACGGCCGCGCACGACACACTGAAAACGCGTGCGCTGCGTGGCGTCCGCCGGGCCGTGGATAGCGGTGACGTCGACGGCCAGGAAGGGCTTGCCGCCCCGCTTCGGCTTGACCTCGCGGACGCGGTCGAGATAGCCGAGGCCGCGGACGTGAAGGTTGAAGTAGTCGCGCTTCTCGCTCATGGCGTCTCTCCTCTGTCAGCGGTTGAACGCACGGGGGAGACGCCATGCCCCCGCCGGGGGAGCCTGGGCCTCCCCCGACCGGGGTTGCGAAGCCGGCCTCGCTGCCGGCTTGGGTTGAAGGCTAGCGCTTGCTCTTCTGGTGACGCTCCTGCCATAGGGCGAAGGCGTACACGCCCAGGACGAGCGCACCAGCGAACAGCACCGCGATGAGGAAGTTGCTCATCTGGGTAGCCATGGTCAGTCCTCCTTCCGGACCAGACCGCCGACCCATAGCGTCGTGCCGGTGACGATGCCGGCGAGCGCCGCGTAGAGCGGGGTCTCCTCGAAGAGGGCGGAAACCACCGACGCGATGATCAGCCCGACGCCGATGTTCCGCAGATCCCTCTGGAGGGCGCTCATGTCGATCACCATAGGCGTCTCCTCTCGGTCTGGAAAGGTGGAAAGAGCCGGGAGGGGGCGCCTCTCTCCCGCCAGGGGAGCCGTCTCCCCCGGCGAGGTGGGCTGGACGATGGACCGGAGCCTTCGCAGGCCGCCCCGTCTCACGGTCCGGCGGGGCTTCTCTGGGGCCTGGATGCGCTCCAGGCGGGCGGCGAATGGGCGTCAGTATAGCGCAGCCGGAGGAGGGCGGCGGGGTCAGCCCCCCGCCGCCCTCCGGGCGGCCTCCTGGCTCAGCGGCAGCAGCCGTGAGCGGCCGCCGACAATCAGGTACGCCCGAACGGCGGCCCCGGGCCGCAGCCAGTGCAGGGCCAGCGCGCGTGCCCATGGCCGGCCGAGCGGCAGCAGGTCCGTGCCGGTCTCCCGCAGCAGCCACAGGCAGCGCTCGCCCTCGGCCACGGCGGCGAGGTCGAGGCGGTCGTGGACCTCCAGGTCCGTGCGGTAGATCACCGGCCAGCCCGTGCGGGCCGCCTCGCGCCGCATGGCCGCGTGCAGGGCGTCCCGCCAGGCGCCGGCGACGGCAGGCGTGGAAGCGTTCTCGTGCATGGCGTCTCCTCCTTGCGGCGTGCGCGCGGGGGAGACGCCGTCCCCGGCGGGGAGGCGCTCCCCCGCGCGGGGTGGTGGAAGGGGCCCTGGCTCAGCCGATGAGCTTGATCAGGGCGACGATGACGCCGGCCTGGGCGATGAGCATCCCGGCCAGCCACTTGAGCTGCTCGGCGAAGCGGCGCTCCATCTCGGCCTGGAGCGAGCCGAAGCGCTTCTCCATCTCGGCGTGGAGGGAGCCGAAGCGCTGCTCCACCTGGCCGAAGCGCTTCTCCATCTCGGCCCGGGTCGGGGTCTGCTCGAGCCGCTCGTGGATGAGACGGAGCTCGGCCTGCAGCGCCTGCAGCCTCTCGTCGATCCCGGCTCGCAGGTCCTTGAGGTCCTGCCTGGTCGCGAGGCGCTCGGCCATCATCTCGCCGAGGGCCTCGGCGAAGGCCTCGGCCTGGGCCTTGGCCTGCTCGTCGGGGACGCCTGCGGCGCGCAGGCGCTCGTAGAGCTTGAGGGTGTCGAAGGCGACCATGCCCATAGTGTACCTCCCTCTAGGCTACGTGATGCCGCGGTGAAGAAAGAGGTGGCAGGCAAGGCGAGGCCCTGGGGGCTTGCGTCTCTTGACCGTTCGGGAGGAGCGCTATGGGGCGGGGCGCTGGGAGCCAGGTCGCTGTGAGGGGGGAGGCAGGCTCCGCTTTGCTTTGGCAGGGCGGATTGCGGGCTCAGCGGGCGGAGTGGCCCTTGAGCTCCACGGGCACGCGCTGGTCCTCGGGGAGGCTCGCGTAGTACTCGCGCAGGATCTGGAGGACCTCGGGGCGGCTGAACTCGGCGGGCACCTCGCCGCCCTCGGACAGGAGCTTGCGCAGCTTGCTGCCGGAGAGCAGCAGCCGGTCCTCCTGCCCATGGGGGCAGGTGCGCATGGAGGCCATGCCCTGGCAGCGGTAGCAGTAGAAGGTCCAGTCGATCTTGAGGGGCTGGATACGCAGGGAGCCCGGCGGGATCTCGTCGAAGATCTTCTGGGCGTCGAAGGGGCCGTAGTAGTCGCCCACGCCGGCGTGGTCGCGCCCGACGATGAGGTGGGTGCAGCCGTAGTTCTGCCGGAACAGGGCGTGCAGCAGGGCCTCGCGGGGGCCGGCGTAGCGCATGTCGAGGGGATAGCCGGCCTGCACCACGGTCTCGGGCACGAAGTAGTGCTCCACCAGGGCGGCGATGGCCCGGGCCCGCACCTCGGCGGGGATGTCGCCGGGCTTGAGCCGGCCCAGGAGGGAGTGGATGAGCACCCCGTCGCAGATCTCGATGGCGATCTTGACCAGGTACTCGTGGGAGCGGTGCATGGGGTTACGGGTCTGGAAGGCCGCCACCGTGCGCCAGCCCCTGTCCCGGAACAGGGCGCGGGTCTGGGCCGGGGTCATGTAGATGCCGGGGAAGCGCTCGGGGAAGCCGCCCTGGGAGAGCACCTTCACCGGCCCGGCCAGGTTCACCTCGCCCTGGGCCATCACCATGCGCACGCCCGGGTGCTCCGGGTCGGTGGTGCGGAACACCATCATGCACTCGTGCTCCTTGTCGATGGTGTATTTCTCCGTCACCCGCATGGTGGCCATGATCCGGGGCTCCCCGTCCGGTTCCTCCCGGTGCACCAGGGCCACCTCGTCGCCGGTCTTGAGGCGCGAGGCGGTCTCGCGGTCGGTGGAGAGGGTGATGGGGATGGGCCAGAAGAGGCCCGAGGCGGTCTTGTAGCCGTCGCAGACCCCTTCCCAGTCGGCCCGGGTCATGAAGCCCTCGAGGGGGGTGAAGCCCCCGATGCCCAGCATGATGAGGTCGCCGGCCTCCCGGGAGGTGATGGGCACCTGGGGCAGCGTCGCGGCGCGGCGGCGCTCCTCCTCCAGGGCCTCGCCCTCCAGCAGCAGGGGCTTGAGCTCGTCGGAACCGTGGGGCGGGATCAGGGTGCTCATGCTTCCTCCTCGTCGCTGCCGCTCCTCCCCGGGCCGGGAGGCTGCGCATTATAGCCGCCCGCCGCCGCTTCCCCGGGCAGCAGCTCCAGGGGCACCTCGCGGGCCCCGCCCCCCGCGATGCGGAAGGCGCGCAGCTCCAGCACCCCCCGGGTGCCCAGGCCCACGATGAGCTGGAAGGCCTCCGGGTAGGCGGCCTCGGCCAGGTCCACCGCCGAGG
>WFXX01000277.1 GCA_015490395.1 Gammaproteobacteria bacterium
GGACACCGAGGAGGTCCTGGCGGTGCTCCGGGAGGCGGGGCTGGGCAGCTGCAGCCACGTGCTCGGCGCCCCCAACGGCGAGGACCGCATCGTGTTCACCGTGGGCGGGCGGGAGTATCTGGCCGGGGAGCGGGTGCGCTGGCAGCGGCTGTGGTCCGAGACCAGCTTCCAGATGCAGGCCCTGCGGGACGATCCGGCCTGCGCCCGGGAGGAGTACGATCGCATCCTGGACACCCGTGATCCGGGCCTCGGGGGCCTGATGCTGGCCTACGATCCCGCCGAGGACGTGGCCGCCCCCTACGTGGCCGCCGGGGCGCGGCCCCGGGTGGCCATCCTCCGGGAGCAGGGGGTGAACGGCCAGACGGAGATGGCTGCGGCCTTCGACCGGGCCGGCTTCGCCGCCGTGGACGTGACCATGTCCGACCTCCTTGAGGGGCGGGCGGACCTGAAGGCCTTCCAAGGGCTGGCCGCCTGCGGGGGCTTCTCCTACGGCGACGTGCTGGGCGCCGGCCAGGGCTGGGCCAAGTCCATCCTCTTCCATCCCCGGCTGCGGGAGCAGTTCGCCGCCTTCTTCGAGCGGGGGGACAGCTTCGCCCTGGGGGTGTGCAACGGCTGCCAGATGCTGGCCGCCCTCAAGGAGCTCATCCCCGGCGCGGAGGGCTGGCCTCGCTTCGTGCGCAACCGCTCCGAGCAGTTCGAGGCCCGCCTCAGCCTGGTGGAGGTGCTCCCCACCCCCTCCCTGTTCCTGAGCGGGATGGCCGGCTCCCGGATCCCGGTGCCCGTGGCTCATGGAGAGGGCCGGGCAGCGTTCGCCACCCCCGACGGGGCCGAGCGGCTCCTGGAGGCAGGTCAGGTAGCCCTGCGCTACGTGGACGGCCGGGGGCGGGCCACGGAGCGCTACCCGGACAATCCCAACGGTTCCCCCCTGGGGGTGGCCGGCCTGACCACCCCGGATGGGCGGGTGACCATCATGATGCCCCATCCCGAGCGGGCCTTCCGCAGCCTCCAGCTGAGCTGGCTGCCCGAGGGCTGGGGCGAGGAGGGGCCCTGGCTGCGGCTGTTCCGCAACGCCCGGGCCTGGGTGGGCTGAGAGGCGGCACCATGGCAGAGCAGGCGGCGCAACGGACGGAGGGGCAGGCTCCGTCCAGGCCCTGGTGGCGCGGTGGCTGGCCCATCGTGCTGGCTGGGTTGCTGCCCTTGGTGGGGGTGATCTTCCTGGTTCTCCAGAAGGTTCCCCCGCCGCCTTCCGGATCCCTTCCGACGCCGAAAGCTGGCGCAGCCCGGGCACAGCCCCCCGAGTCTCTGGTGCGGGTGCGGGCTGCCACTGCGGCGGAGCTGGAGCGGCTGTTCCGGAGGCTCGGCTATCGCTGGCCGCCTCGGGGCCCGGTGCCGGCGGTGGCCGTGGAGCGCCTGCCCCGGGACCTGCCTGCCGTGCGCGACATCCGGCGGCGCAAGGCCCTGTTTCTGCGGGTGGTGCTGCCCCTGGTCCTGGCTGAGAATCGGCGGGTGCTGGCCCAACGGAAAGAGGTGGAGGCCGTCCTGGCCCACGGGGTTCCGCCCATCGGCAGCGCCAGCCGGCAGCACTTGGAGGACCTCGCCCGTCGCTATCGGGTGAAGGGGGACCTGGGGCTACCCCAGGTGCGCCAGCGGCTGCTGCGCCGGCTGGACGAGATCCCCCCGGCCCTGGCCCTGGCCCAGGCGGCCATCGAGAGCGGGTGGGGCACCTCCCGCTTCGCCTTGGAGGGCAACAACCTCTTCGGCCAGTGGACCCTGGCCGAGCGCCTTGGGTTGGTGCCCGCAGAGCGGCCAGCGGGACGACGCTATGCCGTGCGTGCCTTCCCCAATCTGCAGGCTTCCGTGCGTGCCTATTTGCGCAACCTCAACACCCACCGTGCCTACCGGGAGCTGCGGGCGATACGCGCGCGGCTGCGGGCCCAGGGGCGCCCCCTGGAGGCCGAAGCCTTGGCAGCGGGCTTGTGGCGTTACTCCCAACGGGGTTTGGACTACGTGGCCGAGCTGCAGGCCATCATACGGGTCAACCAATTGCAGCGGGTGTTGCAGGGGTTGCGGCTGGGGCCCCCAGGAGCCCCGGAGCTGGTCAGGGCTTGGCCGGCTGGTGACCCGAACGCAGCCATGGGTGGCTAAACCAGTACCAGCGTCCGGGCCAAGGGGAGGGGGCAGTGCAGTTGTACCGGCTGCGCCCCAGGGGCAAAGGCTCCCGGGCCCGGACCTCCAGCCGCGGTGGTCGCTGCCCCAGCCAGCGCACGGTGATGGCGCCTTGGTCGCTGGCGTAGCAGCGCAGCTCCGCGAGGCGCACCCCGTGCCGGGTCACCGCTTCCTCGTCCAAGGTGAGCTGCAGCGTTGGGCGCAGCATGTGCGTCACGGGGCTCCACGGCACTGCCGCCTGCACAGGGAGGGGCAGGCTGAGCACCCTGGTACGGAAGGCCTCCGGTGCGGCGAAACGGCCCCCGATGGCGAAGCGGGGCAGGGCCCGCCGGTCGCTCCAGGGCCCCACGGGCCCGGATTGCTGACCGAAGGCGGTCAGCCCCAGCTCCGCCACCACCTCCGCTAGAGCCTCGTCGTACTCCCCGTAGGGATAGGCGAAGAGCGCTGGCGGCGGGCCCTGGGCCTGACCCAGCTCCTCTGCCAAGCGCCGCTGGGCACGGAGGATGTCGGCGCGCACCCGCGCCCGCCAGGCTCCCTCGTCCTCGCCGGGGCGGCGGCGCAGCAGGTGGGCGTGGGAGGCCGAGTGATTGGCGAAGCGCACCCCCGCCCGGGCCAGGCGGCGCATGGTCTTCCAGTCCATCAGGGCCCGGTAGCCCCGATCCACCCCGTCGGTAGCCACGAAGACGGTGAAGGGCCAGCCCCGGCGCCGCAACCGCGGGAAGGCCTCCGTGGCCACCGAGCGGTAGGCATCGTCCACGGTGATGGCCACCACCTTGTCCGGCAGGGGCTCGGCGCCGGCCAGGGCCTCCAGGATGCGCTCCAGGGGCCATACTTGGAAGCCCTCCCGCTCCAGCAGCTCCAGCTGGGCCTCGAAGAGTCCCAGCTCCACGCTAGTGCTGGGATAGCGGTCCTCGCCGAAGCGATGGTAGAGCAGCACTGCGGCGTGGGGCGGCGGGGCGGGATCCGGCAGGGCTGCCCCGCTTGGGCAGGCCAGGAGCAGGGCCAGGAGCAACGCGCGGAGGGGGACGCCCCGCTGCGCCCAGGCTGCCCGACGTTGCCCTCGATGCACGGAAGGATCGCTCCCGTTGATGGACCCAGGATGGAATGAGGGCGTGATGATAGCCCTCATCGCGGAGGATGGCACTCCCAGGCGAGCTCCGCGCGCCCGCGCTCATCCACTGTCTCCAGGCGCACGGTAAAGCCCCAGAGCCGCGCCAAATGGCGCAGCACCGCCTGGGCGTCGGCCTCCTCCAAGGGCCGTCGGTCCCGGCGCTGATGGCGCAGGGTCAGAGAGCGGTCGCCGCGCTGGTCCACGCGCCAGACCTGGATGTCCGGCTCGCGCACGCTCAGGTCGTACTGCGCCGCCAGGGCCCGACGCACGTGTCGATAGCCGGCCTCGTCGTGGATGGCCGAGACCTCCAAGTGGCTGTCGCGATCATCGTCCACTACGGCGAAGAGGCGCAGCTCCCGGATCAGCCGTGGTGAGAGGTATTGGACGATAAAGCTCTCGTCCTTGAAGTTGCGCATGGCAAAGTCCAGCACCTTGCGCCAGTCGGCCCCGGCGATCTCCGGGAACCAGCGCCGGTCCTCCTCGGTGGGGCTCTCGCAGATGCGGCGGATGTCCCGCATCATGGCGAAGCCCAGGGCGTAAGGGTTGATCCCCGTGTAGTAGGGGCTATCGAAGGGGGGTTGGGCCACCACGTCGGTATGGGTCTTGAGGAACTCGATCATGAAGCCGTCTTCCAGGCGACCCCGGTCGTAGAGCTCCTGGAGGAGGGTATAGTGCCAGAAGGTGGCCCACCCTTCGTTCATTACCTGGGTTTGGCGCTGGGGATAGAAGTACTGGGCGATCTTCCGCACGATGCGCACGATCTCCCGTTGCCAGGGCTCCAGCAGCGGGGCGTGCTTCTCGATGAAGTAGAGCAGGTTCTCCTGGGGCTCCGGCGGGAAGCGCGCCTCCCGATCCGCCTCGCCGGCGCCGCGGCGCGGGACGGTGCGCCGCCACAGGTCGTTGACCTGGGTCTGGAGGTAGGCCTCGCGCTCGCGCTGGCGCAGCCGCTCTTGGGACGCCGAGAGCCGGGGCGGGCGCTTGTAGCGGTCCACGCCGTAATTCATGAGGGCGTGGCAGGCATCCAGGAGCTGCTCCACCTCTTCCTCGCCGTAGCGTCGCTCGCACTCCGTGACGTACTGGCGGGCGAAGACCAGGTAGTCGATGATGGCTTCGGGGTTGGTCCAGGTGCGGAAGAGGTAGTTGCCCTTGAAGAAGCTGTTGTGGCCGTAGCAGGCGTGGGCGATGACCAAAGCCTGCATCATCAGAGTATTCTCCTCCATGAGATAGGCGATGCAGGGGTTGGCGTTGATGACGATCTCGTAGGCTAGGCCCATGAGCCCGCGCCGGTAGCGTTGCTCCACTGCCAGGAACTGCTTGCCAAAGGACCAGTGATGGTAGCCCACCGGCATCCCCACCGAGGAGTAGGCGTCCATCATCTGCTCGGCGGTGATGATCTCGATCTGGCTCGGATAGGTGTCCAGGCCGAAGTCGGCCGCCACTTCGGCGATGGCGCGCTCGTAGCGCTCCAGGAGCTCGAAGTCCCACTCCGAGGTGTAGGGGAGCCTGCCGCTCATGCCGCCTGCTTCCTGCGGAAGAGCTCCCGAAAGACGGGGAAGATGTCCCCGGGGCGCTCGATGCGCTGCATGGCGAAATGCCGGTGCCGTACGCGTACCTGCTGGTAGGCCTGCCACAGCCCACGCGGAGTGTCCGTGCTGATCTCCACGTAGGCGTAGTACTGCACCCGGGGCAGGATGCGCTCGGCCAGCAGCTCGGCGCAAAGCGGCGAGTCGTCGCTCCAGTTGTCACCGTCGGAGGCTTGGGCGGCATAGACGTTCCACTCCCCGGGAGGATAACGCCGCTCCATCACCTCCAGCATCAGCCGCAGGGCGCTGGAGACCACCGTCCCGCCGGTCTCGCGCGAGTAGAAGAACTCCTGCTCGTCCACCTCCTTGGCCACGGTGTGGTGGCGGATGAAGACCAGGTCGATGTGCTCGTAGGTTCCCGTGAGGAAGAGGTAGAGCAGGGTGAAGAAGCGCTTGGCCATGTCCTTCTTGGCCTGGTCCATGGACCCGGAGACATCCATCAGGCAGAACATGACCGCCTGGGTGGAGGGCTGGGGCTGGATGATGCGGTGGTTGTAACGCAGGTCGTAGGTGTCGATGAAGGGGATGGCCCGCAGGCGCCGGCGCAGCCCCTCGGCCCGCTCCTTGAGGGCGCGCACCTGCGGGTCGTCCTCGCCCGCCGACCGCCGCCGCGCCTCCAGCGTCTCCTCGACCTCGCGCAGCTCCCGGCGCAGGGGCCCGCCCATGGCGATGCGCCGGGCCAGGGCCCCCCGCAGGGAGCGCACGATGTTGATGTTGGAGGGCGAGCCCGTGGTCGTGTAGCCGGCACGTACCCGCTTGTGGGTCAGCAGGCGCATGAGCTGGGTCCTGGTCAGGTCGGGCAGCTCCAGGTCCTCGAAGAACAGATCCAGGAACTCCTCCCGGGAGAGCTGGAAGACGAACTCGTCCAGGCCCTCGCCGCGGTCCGAGGCCCGGCC
>WFXX01000278.1 GCA_015490395.1 Gammaproteobacteria bacterium
GCCGGGAGTGGGCAATGCCCCTCCCGGGGATCTGTACCTGGAGATCCGCTTCGAGCCCCACCGCCTCTTCGAGGTGCAAGGCCGAGACGTCTACCTCACGCTGCCCGTGACTCCCTGGGAGGCGGCCCTGGGGATCCAGGCCGGGGCGCTGGAGCGTGACGGTGCGCGTGCCGCCTCGGTAGGCCAGCTCCAGGGGGATGCGGATACGGGCGTGATGATCCTCGCCCCGGAGGCCCCACGCGCGGCCCCGGCGCCCGAAGGGGCTCCCGGCCCCGAAGAGGGCCTCGAAGAACTCGCTGAAGCCGCCCTCGGCGCCGGTGAAGGCGCCCCCGGAGAACTCGAAGCCGCTGTCCCAGTCGGGGGGCGGGGTGAAGCCCTGCCCTGCTTGCCAGCCCCGCTCCAGGAGCCGGTCGTAGGCGGCCCGCTTCTCGGGGTCCTTGAGGGCCTCGTAGGCCTCGCGCACCTCCTTGAAGCGCTCCTCGGCATCCGGCTCCTTGCTGACGTCCGGGTGGTACTTACGCGCCAGCCGACGGTAGGCGCGCTTGATCTCCTCCTGGGTGGCCCCGCGCTCCACCCCCAGGATCCGGTAGTAGTCCTTGAACTCCATGCCTCAGAAGATGGGGTGCAGCGCGAGCGCTTGCAACCCCGGCGACGCCCCTCAGCCGGTGTTGCGCATCCCGGCGGAGATGGCGTTGATGGAGCGCAGCAGGGGGTCCAGCCAGACCCGCCGCTCCTGCTCGGAGAGGGCCGGGTGGCGGTAGCGGCGCAGGAGGGTGATCTGGATGTGGTTAAGAGGATCCAGGTAGGGGTTGCGGCGGCTCAGGGAGAAGGCCAGGGTGGGGTGCTCCTCCAGCAACTCCTGCTGCTGGGTCACCTGCAGCACGTGCCGCACCGTGCGCTCGTACTCCTTGCGGACGGCCCCATAGATGGCCGCGGCCTTGGCCCGGTCCCGGCAGAGGGTGCTGTACTCGCGGGCGATGTTCATGTCCGCCTTGAACAGGGCCATCTGGGTGTTGGAGAGCAGGGCATGGAAGAAGGGCCAGCTCCGGTGCATCTGCCGCAGCTCCTCCAGCCGACGCGGGTCCTCCCCGCACCAGGCCTCCAGGGCGCTGCCGATGCCGTACCAGGCCGGCAGGGTGTGCCGGGACTGGGCCCAGCCGAAGACCCAGGGGATGGCCCGGATGGACTCCCGGGAACGCACCTCCCGCCGGCGGTGGGTGGGCCGGGAGCCGATGTTGAGCAGGCCGATCTCGTTGACCGGGGTGGCCTCATAGAAGTAATCCAGGAAACCCGGCCCGTCCACCAGCTCCCGGTAGGCCTGCTCGCCGATGCGGGCCAGCTCCTCCATGACCTCCAGGTGACGGGGCGCGTCCTGCCGGGGTGGGACGATGAGGCCGCGGCTGGCCAGCATCAGGCCGGTGGCACCCATGGTGAGCTCGTAGACCGCGGTCTCCGGGTTGCTGTACTTGTAGGAGAGCACCTCCCCCTGCTCGGTGAACTTGATCCGCCCTTGCACGGTGCCGGGGGGCTGGGCCAGGATGGACTCGTGGGTGGGCCCGCCGCCGCGACCGATGGTCCCGCCGCGGCCGTGAAAGAGCAGGCAACGCAGGCCCCGCGCGGCGGTGATGGCCGTGATGTGCTTCTGGGCCTCGTAGAGGCGCCAGGCCGAGGCCAGGATGCCGCCGTCCTTGCACGAGTCGGAGTAGCCCAGCATCACCTCCTGCACGTCGCCGCTGGCCCGCAGCAGGGCCCGGTAGACGGGATGGTCCAGGAGCCGTTCCAGCACCGGCTGGATGTGGGCCAGGTCCTCGATGGTCTCGAACAGAGGACAGACCCGTAGCCTGCAGCGCCAGCCTCCCGGCCCTGGGGCCACTAGGCCGGCCAGGCGGGCCAGGAACATCACCTCCAGGACGTGGCTGGCGCTGTGGGTCATGGAGATGACGTAAGCTCCGAAGGCCTCCGGGCTGACCTCGCGGCTCAGACCGTCCATCAGCTCCAGGACCTCCAGGCAGTCCCGGCTCTCGGCGCTGAGCGCCGCGCGGTCCACGGGGGGCAGGGTCTCGCGGGCAATGAGCCGGCCCAGCCGCTCCAGGCGGCCAGCCTCGTCCAGCCCCTCGTAGTCCTCGCCCCACTGGGCCAGGATCTCGGCCACCGCTCGGGTGTGGCGGGACGACTCCTGGCGCACGTCCAGGTGCACCAGGTGGAAGCCGAAGGTCTCCACCAAGCGGATGAGGTCCTGCAGCTCGCCCTCGGCCACCCTGCCGTCGCCGTGGCCACGCAGGGAGTCGCGGATGAGGTAGAGGTCCTCGAGGAGCTCCCGGGCGCCGCCGTAGCCGTCCCCGGCGCCGGGGGGCGGCGGCTGGCCCTCCAGGCGCGCCCGTACCGCCTCCAGGTTGCGCTCCAGGCGATAGCGCATCAGGTGGAGCTTGCGCCGGTAGGGCTCGTGCCGAAAGCGCTCCGGGGTGTCCTGGAAGGCCGATCGGCTGTAGCGGGCCTCGTCGCGCACCAGAGACTCTAGGAAGGCAGGGCTGGGGCGGCAGAGGCGGTCGGAATGGGTCAGCACGCGGCCCAGGGCCCGCACCCGGGTCAGGTAAGCCGAGAGCACGGTGCGTTGGTGCAGGCGCACGGCGGTGGCCGTGGTCTCGGGGGTGACGTAAGGGTTGCCGTCCCGGTCCCCCCCGATCCAGGAGCCGAAGCGCAGGAAGGAGGGCACCGGCACCTGCCGCCCCTCCTCGCCGTAGATGCGCGCCAGGGCCTTCTCCAGGCCCCGGTAGACCCGGGGCACCGCCTCGAAGAGGCTCTCCTGGAAATAGAACAGCCCATGGCGGATCTCGTCCCGCACCTGAGGTCGGTGGGCCCGCACCTCGTCGGTCTTCCACAGGATCTGGATCTGGGCCTCGAGCGTCTGGATGACCTCCTCCTTCTCCTCGCGGCCGAGACGCGGGTCGTCCAGGCGCTCGGCGGTGAGGAAGATGCGCCGCAAGGCCTCCAGGATGGTGCGGCGCTTGGCCTCGGTGGGGTGGGCGGTGAAGACGGGGATGTAGCGCAGCTCCTCCAGCAGGCGGGCGAGCTGGCCGGCACTCACCCCCTCCTCACGGAAGCGGCGCAGGGTGTGGTCGAAGGAGCCCACCCACAGCGGCCCGCCGCGGGCCACCAGGCGCCGGCGGCACAGGTGCTGGTAGCCCTCCTCGGCCAGGTTCACCAGGCCGAAATAGGTGCTGAAGGCCCGCACCACGTGGGTGAGGGTCTCCGGGTCCAGGCGGTTGATGAGGCGGCTCAGCCGGGCCCGCTTGCGCAGGTTGTCCTCTTGGCGCAGGCTGATGTAACCGCGGCGCAGGGACTCCACCGCAGCGAAGACACGCCCCCCCGCTTGGGCCCGCAGCACGTGGCCCAGTAGGGTGCCGAGCAGCTTCACGCGCGCCCGCAGCGGCTTGTCGCTCCAACGCCTCCTGGCCATCGCCCCTCGCAGCCCCGCGCAAAAGGGCCCGCATTATAGGCGAGGGGCCTCCCGGGCGGCGAGGGCGCGGCGGTAGAGGGCGAGGTACTCGCCGGCGCTGCGGCGCCAGCTGAAGTCCTGGGCCATGGCGTTGCGCACCATCCGCCGCCAGGTCTGCGGGCGCTCCCGGTAGCAGGCCAGGGCCCGGCCCACGGCCCCCGCCAGGGCCTCCGCGGTGGGCTCGTCGAAGAGGAAGCCGGTGGCCTGCGCCTCCCCCTCGGCCAGGTCCACCACCGTATCGGCCAGGCCCCCGGTGCGACGCACCACGGGGAGCGTGCCGTAGCGCAGGCTGTAGAGCTGGTTGAGCCCGCAGGGCTCGAAGCGCGAGGGCATGAGAAACAGGTCGGCCCCGGCCTCGATGCGGTGCGCCAGGCCCTCGTCGAAGCGGATCCAGGCCCGGGCCTGCTGGGGGAAGCGGCGCTGGAGCTCCCGCAGCCCCTCCTCCAGGGCCCGGTCCCCGGTGCCCAGCACCACCAGCTGGGCGCCGTCGGCCAGCAGACGGGGGGCCGCGGCCAGGACCAGGTCCACTCCCTTTTGCGCGGCCAGCCGGGTGACCATGCCCATCAGGGGGGTGGCCGGCTCCACGGGAAGCCCCGCCTCGCGTTGCAAGGCGGCCTTGTCCTGGGCCTTGCCGGCGAGGTCCCGCCGGGAATAGGGGGCGGCGAGGTGGGGGTCCCGGGCCGGATTCCAGGTGCGGTAGTCCGCCCCGTTGAGGATCCCCACCAGCCGGTCCGCCCGGGCCCGCAGCAGCCCGTCCAGGAGGCAGCCGTGCTCCGGGGTGCGGATCTCCCGGGCGTAGGTGGGGCTGACTGTGGTCAGCCAGTCGGCGTAGACCAGCCCGCCCTTGATGTAGGAGCACTGGCCATAGAACTCCAGCCCCTCCGAAGACCAAAAGGCGGGCGGTAGGCCCAGCCGCCAGAACTGCTCCGCGGGGAACAGGCCCTGGTAGGCCAGATTGTGGATGGTGAAGACCGTGGCCGGACGGGTACGGCCCTCCAGCTCCCCGGCGGCCAGATAGGCGCAGCAGAGGGCGCTCTGCCAGTCGTTGGCGTGCACCAGGTCCGGCCGCCAGCCTAGGTCGGCCTCGTCCCGGGCCACCGCCGCCGCCGCCCGGGCGAAGAGGGCGAAGCGCTCGGCGTTGTCAGGCCAGTCGGCCCCGTCGGGGCCCGTATAGGGCCCCCCCTCGCGGTCGAAGCGCCAGGCATCGAGCAGCCAGACCGGTACCCCCGAGCCCGGCAGGCGGGCTGCCAGCAGGCGCGCCGGCTCGGGGTCCCGCTGCAAGGCCAGGCTGGCCACGCGCAGCCCCCCGGCCGCCTCCTGGGCCCGACGCATGGCCGGGCGGTAGGCGGGCAGGAGCAGCCGCACGTCGTGACCCAGGGCGCGCAGCGCCGCGGGCAGGTCGGCGCTCACGTCCCCCAGCCCCCCCGTCTTGGCCAGGGGACGGGCCTCGCTGCTGACGAAGAGCACCCGCAGCCGGGACGTCCCGGCTGCCTGGGGCGAGGGGGAAGAGGGGCTCTGGGGCATGGCCCTGCCTCCGCAGAAGGGTGGCCGGATGCTAGCGCAAAGGCTCTCCCCGAGGAACCGCCCCGGAAACTGTCCTATGCTCATGCCGCTGAGGTTGAGGTGGGGGGTCGGGTTCAAGGCCCCGTGACCGGGCGACGATAACCCGTCAGGGCCCGCCCGTCCGGGGACGGCCTGGGGAGCGATGCTGGATCGGTGCGGTCGGGAGAGCGGCCGGGGAGATGAGGAGGAGCGAGCCATGCGCATGGCCATGGTGGGACTGGGCAGGATGGGGGCCAACATGGCCCGGCGCCTGCGCCGCGGCGGCATCGAGGTGGTGGGCTACAACCGCTCCTTCGAGGTCACGCGCCAGCTGGCGGAGGAGACTGGGCTGGTGCCGGCCCGCAGCCTGGAAGAGGTGGTGCGTCTGCTGGAGCCGCCCCGAGTGGTCTGGCTCATGCTGCCCGCCGGGGAGGTCACCGAGCGGCACGTGCAGGAGCTGGCCGCCTTCCTGGAGCGCGGCGACGTGCTGGTGGACGGGGGCAACGCCTGCTTCCACGACTCGGTGCGCCGGGGCGAGCAGCTGGCCCGCAAGGGCATCCGTTTCGTGGACGTGGGCACCTCCGGCGGCATCTGGGGCCTGGAGGAGGGCTACTGCCTGATGGCCGGCGGCGAGCCGGAGGCGGTGGCCCTCCTGGAGCCGGCCCTGAAGGTCCTGGCCCCGGCCCCGGACCGGGGCTGGGCCCGGGTGGGCCCGGTGGGGGCCGGCCACTTCACCAAGATGATCCACAACGGCATCGAGTACGGGATGATGCAGGCCCTGGCCGAGGGCTTCGCCCTGCTGCGGGCCCGCCGGGAGTTCGGCATCGACCTGGCCCAGGTGGCTGAGCTCTGGCGCCACGGCTCGGTGGTGCGCAGCTGGCTGCTGGACCTCACCGCGCGGGCCCTGGCCCGCGACCAGCGCCTGGAGGAGGTGGCCCCCTACGTGGCCGACTCCGGCGAGGGGCGCTGGACGGTGCAGGAGGCCGTGGAGCAGGGCGTGCCCGCGCCGGTGCTGACCCTGGCCCTGCAGATGCGCTTTGCCAGCCAGGACGCCGAGGGCTTCCCTTTCAAGCTCCTGGCCATGATGCGCAACGCCTTCGGCGGCCACGTCGTCAAGCGACGGGGGGAGGCGGCATGAGCCCCGGGCAGTCCAGGCTCCGCTCCGAGCCCTGCACCCTGGTCATCTTCGGGGCCACCGGGCACCTGTCGCGCACCAAGCTGCTGCCGGCCCTCTACGAGCTGGAGCGGGCCGGGCGTATCCCCGAGCGGCTGGCCATCGTGGGCTTCGGGCGTCGCCCCTGGGACGACGGGCGCTGGCGCGAGCAGGTGGCCGGCTGCGTGCGGGCCCACGACCCCAAGGTGGACGAGGCCCTGCTGGAGCGCTTCCTGGGCCGCCTGCGCTACTTCCAGGGGGATCTGCGCGACGAGGCTTCGGTGGGCCAGCTGGCTCAGTTCCTCCACGAGGACCCGGGCTGCCCGGAGAACGTGGTCTTCTACATGGCCATCCGCCCCGCGGACTTCGGGGCCAGCATCAAGAGCCTGGGGGCGGCTGGGCTTCTCGCTGAGTCCCACGGCTGGCGGCGGGTGGTCATCGAGAAGCCCTTCGGCTACGACCTGCTCAGCGCCCAGATCCTGCAGCAGGCCCTGCACAAGTATCTGGACGAGAGCCAGATCTACCGCATCGACCACTACCTGGGCAAGGGCACCGTCCAGAACATCCTGGTCTTCCGCTTCGCCAACCTGCTCCTCGAGCCCCTCTGGAACCGCAACTACATCGACCACGTGCAGATCACCCACTCCGAGACCCAGGGCGTGGAGGGCCGCGCGGACTACTACGAGGGAGCCGGGGCCCTGCGGGACATGATCCAGAGCCACCTGCTGCAGATGCTCACCCTGGTGGCCATGGAGCCGCCGTCGCTGATGGACGCCGAGTCCCTGCGCGACGAGAAGGTCAAGGTGCTCAAGTCCATCCGCCCCATCCCCCAGAACGCGGTGCACGCCCACGCCTTCCGCGCCCAGTACACCCGGGGGACCGTCGACGGCCAGCCGGTGCCCGGCTACCTGGAGGAGGAGGGGGTGGACCCCCACAGCACCACCGAGACCTACGCCGCCCTCAAGCTCTACATCGACAACTGGCGCTGGCGGGGCGTGCCCTTCTACCTGCGCACCGGCAAGCGCATGGCCGAGTCCTCCTCGGCCATCTGCATCCGCTTCAAGCACCCGCCCCAGCACCTGTTCCGCAACACCCCGCTGGAGCGGCTGCGCCCCAACTGGCTGCTGCTGGGCATCCAGCCCAAGGAGAGCCTGCGCCTGGAGCTGCAGGTGAAGGTCCCGGGGCTGGAGATGCGCACCCGCACCATCAGCCTGGACGCCAGCTACCGGCGGGCGGACGAGCCGGCCTTCGGGGCCTACGAGGACCTGCTCCTGGACGTCTTCCTGGGCGACCGCTCCCTGTTCCTGCGCTACGACGAGGTGGAGTGGGCCTGGCGGGTGGTGGACCCGGTGATCAAGGTCTGGTCCACCGAGCGGGACTTCATCAACACCTATCCGGCGGGGAGCTGGGGCCCGCGCGGCACCTACCGGCTCTTCGACAGCGAGGACCAGTTCTGGCGCCACTCCCTGGACATCGCCGGGGGCGAGCTGGAGCCCTACTGAGAGAGGAGGGGAGGACCATGCCCAGGGCCGACACCCTGCCCGCCTGGCGGGCCCTGGCCGAGCACCACCGCCAGGTGCGCGGGCTGCACCTGCGCGAGCTCGTCGCCCAGGACCCGGGCCGCTTCCAGGCCATGTCCCTGGAGGAGGGGGCCCTGTTCCTGGACTACGCCAAGCACCGGGTCACCGCCGAGACCCTGGGCCTGCTCTTGCGGCTGGCCCGGGAGGCGGGGGTGGAGACGCGCCGGGAGGCCATGTTCGCCGGCGAGCGCATCAACGCCACCGAGGACCGGGCCGTGCTCCACGTGGCCCTGCGCAACCGGTCCCGGCGTCCCATCCTGGTGGACGGGCGGGACGTGATGCCCCAGGTGGAGGCGGTGCTGGCCCGGATGCGCCGCTTCACCGAGGCGGTGCGCTCCGGGCGCTGGCGGGGCTGGACGGGGCGGCCCATCGCCGACGTGGTCAACATCGGCATCGGGGGCTCGGACCTGGGGCCGGTGATGGCCACCGAGGCCCTGCGCCCCTATCACGACGGCCCCCGCTGCCACTTCGTCTCCAACATCGACGGCTCCCACCTCCACGACACCCTCTCGGGCCTGGACCCGGAGACCACCCTGTTCATCGTGGCCTCCAAGACCTTCACCACCCAGGAGACCCTCACCAACGCCCGCTCCGCCCGCCGCTGGCTCCTGGAGCGGGCCGGGGACGAGGCCGCCGTGGCCCGCCACTTCGTGGCCGTGTCCACCAACGCCGAGGCGGTGCGGGCTTTCGGGATCGACACGGAGCACATGTTCGAGTTCTGGGACTGGGTGGGGGGGCGCTACTCCATGTGGAGCGCCATCGGCCTGCCCATCGCGCTCGCCGTGGGCATGGACCGCTTCGAGGAGCTCCTGGCCGGGGCCCACGCCATGGACGAGCACTTCCGCACCGCCCCCCTGGAGCGGAACATGCCCGTGATCCTGGCCCTGCTGGGGATCTGGTACACGGACTTCTTCGGCGCCGCCACCCACGCCGTGCTGCCCTACGACCAGCACCTGCACCGCCTGCCGGCCTACCTGCAGCAGCTGGAGATGGAGAGCAACGGCAAGGGGGTGACCCTGGAGGGCGAGGCGGTGCCCTATCCCACCTGCCCGGTGGTCTGGGGCGAGCCGGGCACCAACGGCCAGCACGCCTTCTTCCAGCTCCTGCACCAGGGGACCCAGCTGGTGCCGGCCGACTTCATCCTGCCCCTGGAGCCCCACCACCCCCTGGACGAGCACCACCGCATCCTGGTGGCCAACTGCCTGGCCCAGACCGAGGCCCTGATGCGGGGGCGCACCGAGGCCGAGGCCCTGGCCGAGCTGCGCGCCCAGGGCCTGCCCGAGGCCGAGGCCCGCCGCCTGGCCCCCCACCGGACCTTCCCCGGCAACCGCCCCAGCAGCACCCTCCTCCTGGAGCGCCTCACCCCCTTCGCCCTGGGGCAGCTGGTGGCCCTCTACGAGCACAAGGTCTTCGTCCAGGGCACCATCTGGGGGATCAACTCCTTCGACCAGTGGGGGGTGGAGCTGGGCAAGCAGCTGGCCAAGGCCATCCTGCCCGAGCTGGAGGGAGCCCCGGTGGGCCCCCACGACGCCTCCACCCTGGGCCTCATCCGCCGGGCCCTGCCCCACCTGGGCCGGTCCCGGCGGCCCGCCGAGGCCCCCGAGCCCGCCTCGCAGGCCTGAGGGGGCCGGCCGTGTTCGTGGTCATGAACCGCGTCCCCGTGGCCCCCGGCTGGGAGGAGGCCTTCGAGGAGCGCTTCCGGCGCCGGGCGGGGCGCATCGAGGCCCAGCCCGGCTTCCTCCGCCTGCAGATCCTGCGCCCGGCCAGCGAGGGGGCCCCCTACGTGGTCCTGACCTGCTGGAGGGACCGGGCGGCCTTCGAGGCCTGGGTGGGCAGCGAGGACTTCCGGGCCGCCCACGCCGGCGAGCACCGCCTGCCCCCGGAGGCCTTCCGGGGCCAGGCCCGCATGGAGGCCTTCGAGGTGGTCCAGGAGGCCGGTCCCGGGGAGGAGGCCTGAGGGTCCGGTGAGGTCGTCTCCGCCGCCGTCTATGCTGGGAGGCGGGTTTCCCAGCGTGGGAGGAGGGGCGATGGCCGAGGAGGAGCTGCGCGCCGAGCTGCAGGCGCTCAAGGAGGACCTGGCCCGGCTGCGCGCGGACCTGGGAGGGCTGATGGAGGCCCTCAAGGAGGCCGGCGCGGAGCGGGCCGAGGGCTACCGCGAGCGGATGAGCGAGGAGCTGCGCCGCCGCCGCGAGGCCGTGGAGGAGCGCCTGGAGGCGGCCCGGGAGCGGGGCCGGCAGGCGGTGGAGGAGCTGGGCGAGGAGGTGGGCGCCCACCCTTTCAGCAGCCTGCTGGCCGCCTTCGGGCTGGGCTTCGTCCTGGCCCGGCTGCTGGACGGGGGTCGGCGCTGAGCCGCCTGGGCGAGCTGCTCGTGGCCCTGGCCGAGCTGGCCGAGGCCGAGGGGCGGGTCCTGCGT
>WFXX01000279.1 GCA_015490395.1 Gammaproteobacteria bacterium
CCCCTCCCCACCCGGCGGGGAGGCTGCCGCCACCGCCGCCCCGGCCTCCCGCGCCAGCCTGCTGCTGCGCTTCAGCGCCCCCTCCTGGGTGGAGGTGCGCGATGCCGCCGGACGCCGGCTGCTCACGGGCCTGATGCAGCCCGGGGGAGAGCGGCGCCTGGAGGGGGAGCCGCCCTTTAGCGTGGTGCTGGGCTACGCCCCAGGGGTGGAGCTCCGGTACAATGGGCAACCTTTTGATTTCAGCCCTTACGTCCGCAGGGACGTGGCGCGCTTCCAGGTGGGTGGGCCCTGAGGTCCGCCGCCCGTCCGGCAAGGGCGATGGACCCTGACGGGCCTGGAGCGCCACCCCCTCGACCGCTGCACCGTCCATGCGCAAGAGCATCCAGGCCGTCCGCGGCATGCACGACCTCCTCCCGGAGGAGGCCCGCCTCCTGCGCCACGTGGAGGAGACGGCCCGGGAGGTGCTGGAGGGCTACGGCTACGAGGAGATCCGGCTCCCCGTGGTGGAGCGCACCGAGCTCTTTCGCCGCACCTTGGGCGAGGCCACCGACATCGTCGAGAAGGAGATGTACACCTTCGACGACCACGGCGAGAGCCTCAGCCTGCGCCCGGAGGGCACCGCCGGCTGCGTGCGGGCGGCCATCGAGCACGGGCTGTGCTTCCGGCAGGTGCGGCGGCTGTGGTACCGCGGGCCCATGTTCCGCCACGAGCGCCCCCAGAAGGGCCGCTATCGGCAGTTCCACCAAGTGGGGGCGGAGGCCTTCGGGCTGGCCGGCCCGGAGCTGGACGCGGAGCTGATCCTGCTCACCGTCCGCCTCTGGCGGCGCCTGGGCCTGGATCCGGAGCGCGATCTGGAGCTGCAGCTCAACACCCTGGGCACCCCCGAAGAGCGGGCCGCCTACCGGGAGCGGCTGGTGGCCTACCTGGAGCGGCGGCGGGAGGAGCTGGACCCCGACAGCCTGCGCCGGCTGCGCACCAACCCCCTGCGCATCCTGGATAGCAAGCACCCGGCCATGCGCCCGGTCATCGAGGCTGCCCCCCGGCTCCTGGACCACCTGGGGGAGGCCTCCCGGGAGCGCTTCCGGCGCCTCTGCGCCCTCCTGGACCTGGCCGGGGTCCCCCACCGAGTGGCGCCTTGCCTGGTGCGCGGGCTGGACTACTACACCCACACGGTCTTCGAGTGGGTCACGCACCGCCTGGGGGCCCAGGGCACGGTGTGCGCCGGTGGGCGCTACGACGGCCTGGTGGGCCAGCTGGGGGGGCACGAGACCCCGGCGGCCGGCTTCGCCCTGGGCTTGGAGCGAGTGGCGGCCCTCCTGCAGGAGCTGGGGCGGGTCCCGGAGGCCGCTGTCCCCCACGCCTTCCTGGTGATGGCCGGGGAGGCGGCCCTGGAGGCAGGCCTGGCCTGGGGGGAGCGGCTGCGCGAGGCCTGCCCGTGGCTACGCCTGGTGCAGGGCGGAGAGGGGAGCCTACGGGCCCAGCTTCGCCGGGCCGACCGCAGCGGGGCCCGCTATGCCCTCATCCTGGGCGAGGAGGAGGCGGCCCGGGGCACCGTGTCGCTCAAGCCCCTGCGGGAGGAGCTGCCCCAGCGCAGCTGGGAGCGGGACCTGGTGCTGGAGCGCCTGGCCCGGGAGGGGGAGGGGGCCTGGGAGGCCCTGGCCGCCGGGGCCCCGGGCGCCGGTGCCTGAGACGAGGAGCGCGGGAGCATGGTGGACTACGCATCGGAGCGGGAGCAGATCGAGGCCATCCGCCACTGGTGGGCCCGCAACGGCAAGGCCGTGCTCGTGGGCCTGCTGCTGGGCGTGGTGGCGGTGGTGGGGGGGCGCTGGTGGCAGCAGCACCAGGCCGAGCAGGCCCTTCGGGCCTCGGAGCTCTATCTCCAGGCCCTGGAGGCCCTGGAGGCGGGCGACCACGCCCGGGCCCTGGAGCTGGGCCGGCAGGTGGAGGAAGGCTTCCCCCGCAGCGGCTACGCCCCCCTGGCCCGTCTCCTGGAGGCCCGGGCCGCCCAGGCCCAGGGGGATGCGGTCGCGGCCCGGGCCCACCTGGAGCGGCTCCTGGCCTCCGATGCCCCCGAGCCCCTCCAGGGCCTGGCCCGCCTCCGCCAGGCCCGGCTCCTGTTCCAGGAAGGCCGGACCCAGGAGGCCCTGGCGGCCCTGGACCGCCTGGAGGATCCGGCCTACCGGGGCCTGAGGGAGGAGCTGCGGGGCGACATCCTGCTGCAGGCCGGCCGGGCCCAGGAGGCCCGGGCTGCCTATGGGGCCGCCCTCCAGGCCACGGCGGACCCATAGGCAGCCCGGGCCTCCTGGGCCCGGCCGGCCTGCAGCAGGATGTCGCCCCGCAGCTCCTCCCTCAGGCCACGGTAGGCCTGATCCTCCAGGCGGTCCAGGGCCGCCAGGGCCTCCTG
Organism: Gammaproteobacteria bacterium; assembly: GCA_015490395.1. Lineage (GTDB taxonomy): Bacteria > Pseudomonadota > Gammaproteobacteria > DRLM01 > DRLM01 > S141-70. The sequence continues at coordinate 2,405 of WFXX01000279.1, forward strand.
GG
>WFXX01000280.1 GCA_015490395.1 Gammaproteobacteria bacterium
GGCGTTGGAGGGGACGACGAAACCGACGCCGTGCTCCAGGCGGAAGCGGCCCACCACGCGCTGGTTGGCTCGCTCGAGCACCTCCACCACGGCCCCCTCCCGGCGCCCGCGTCGGTCCACCCCGGTGACGCAGGCCACCACCCGGTCCCCGTGCAGCACCCGGCGCATCTCACGGGGCGAGAGGAACAGGTCCTCGCCTCCATCCTCTGGCACCAGGAAGCCGAAGCCGTCGGGATGACCCACCACCCGTCCCCGGACCAGGTGCATCTTCTCCACCGGGCCGTACTGGCCTCGGCGGTTGCGGATGAGCTGGCCGTCGCGCTCCATGGCGCGCAGGCGCCGGCGCAGGGCCTCCAGCTCCTCCTCCCCCTCCAGGCCTAGGTCCTCGGCCAGCTCCTCGAAGGCGAGGGGCTCGCCACGCTGGGCCAGGCGCTGGAGGATGAACTCCCGGCTGGCGATGGGATGCGCGTAGCGCTGGGCCTCGCGCTCGGCGTGGGGATCCAGCCTGCGGATTTCCTCTTTCATGACCTTCCCTTAGCCTTGGGGCGCGGGGTGGGCGATTGACAAGGCCCCCGCGCGGCGCTAGAGTGCGCGCCGTCCCGCCCGCACCACCGTGCCGAGGTGGCGGAATTGGTAGACGCGCTAGTTTCAGGTACTAGTGGGGGAAACCCCGTGGAGGTTCAAGTCCTCTCCTCGGCACCATCTCCTTTCCTAGGGCGCCTCTCCTGACCCCTTGCCGCAGGAGGTGGCGCATCAGGCGAAAGGGTCCCGGACGATCACCGTCTGGTGCCGCTCCGGGCCGGTGGAGATCAGGTCCACCGGCACGCCTACGATCTCCTCGATGCGCTCCAGGTAGGCCCGAGCCTGTCGGGGCAGGTCCTCCAAACGGCCGATCCCCACCGTGGAGCGGCGCCAGCCCGGCACGTCCACGTATACCGGCTCGCAACCGGCCAGGTCCTCCGCCCCTACGGGTGGCACCGGACAGGTACCGGCCGGCCCCCGGTAGTCCACGCAGATACGGATGGTATCCAGCTCGTCCAGCACGTCCAGCTTGGTCAGGCACAGTCCGGAGAGGCTATTGAGCTGGGCCGCCCGGCGCAGGGCCACGGCGTCGAACCAGCCGCAGCGACGGGGCCGCCCGGTGGTGGCGCCGAACTCATGCCCCCGACGGGCCAGGTACTCGCCCATCTCATCCATGAGCTCCGTAGGGAAGGGCCCCGACCCCACCCGGGTGGTGTAGGCCTTGGTGATCCCCAGCACGTAGTCCACATCCCGGGGGCCCACTCCGGAGCCGGTGCAGGCGCCGCCGGCGGTGGTGTTGGAGGAGGTCACGAAGGGATAGGTGCCGTGGTCGATGTCCAGCAGGGTGCCCTGGGCCCCCTCGAAGAGGATGTTGGCCCCCGAGCGCCGCAGCCCCTGGAGGATACCGGGCACGTCGGCCACCAGGGGCTGGAGCTCCTCGCCCAGGGCCAGGGTCTCCTCCAGCAACCGTCCGAAGTCCAGCGGCTCGGCCTGGTAGTAGCGCTGCAAGACGAAGTTGTGGTAGTCCAGCACCTCCCCCAGCTTGGCGGCGAAGCGCTCCCGGTGGAACAGGTCCTCCACCCGGAGCGCCCGGCGGGCCACCTTGTCCTCGTAGGCCGGCCCGATGCCCCGCCCGGTGGTGCCGATGGCCCGCTGCCCCCGGGCCCGCTCCCGGGCCTGGTCCAGGGCCACGTGGTAAGGCAGGATCAGGGGGCAGGCGGCGCTCAGGCGCAGCCGCTCCCGGGCGGGCACGCCCTGCCCCTCCAGCATGCGGATCTCCTCCAGCAGGGCCTGGGGCGAGAGCACTACTCCATTGCCGATGAGGCACTGCACCCCCGGCCGAAGGATTCCCGAGGGGATGAGGTGGAGCACCGTCTTGCGCCCATCAATGACGAGAGTGTGCCCAGCGTTGTGCCCTCCCTGGAAGCGCACCACCGCCTGGGCGCGCTCGGTGAGCAGATCCACCACCTTGCCCTTGCCCTCGTCGCCCCACTGGGTACCGATGACCACCACGCTCC
>WFXX01000281.1 GCA_015490395.1 Gammaproteobacteria bacterium
GCCTGGAGCTGGCCGTTCCCGGCAAGGGCGAGGAGGCGGGCGGCGCCCCGGGCGGGCGGGCGGAGCGCTCCGGCGGCGAGCTGGCGCGGCTGCGCAACGACCTGGCTCTGGCTCTGGAGGCGGCGGACAGCGCCCGCAAGGAGAACGAGGAGCTGCGGCAACGCTTGGCGGCCTTGGAGGGGCAGATCCGCACCTTGCAGGAGATGTTGGCCCTGAAGGAAGAGACCCTGGCGGCCATCCAGCAGCGCCTCCAGGAACAGGCGTCGCCACCGGCCGCGACCCCCTCCCCGGCCGACGATAAGACCCCAGCCGCCCGGGAGGAGGCGGCCGAAGAGGGCCCGGAGGCCCTGCTGCGGGACCCGCGGGTGCTGGGCGGGGCCTCCGCAGCCTTGCTCCTGGCCTTGGCTCTGCTGTGGCTGAGGCGGCGTCGGGAGGCCGAAGAGGAGGAAGTGGAGCTCCTGCCCGATGTGGACGGCGCGGCAAGCAGACCGAGCGAGACGGCTGCCGCGGCGACCGCCGCCTCCCAGCCTCAGGAGCCGGAGGCGGCGGCCTCGGTGGGCGGGGAGGCGGCCGCCGACCTAGCGGGGGAGGAGCAGGCTCCCGGCGGTATCACGACCCCCGACGGGGAGGGGCAGCCAAAGGGTCTGGGTCTGGAGCAGGAGGCAGAGGGGGAGATCGACCCCTTGGTGGAGGCCGACGTCTACCTGGCCTACCGCCGCTTCGGCCAGGCCGCCGAGCTGGTGCGCAAGGCCATCCTCCGTCATCCAGACCGGCAAGAGCTGCGCTTCAAGCTGTTGGAGATCCTGCACGCTGCCGGCGACCGGGAGGCCTTCGAGGGAGAAGCCCGGGGCTTCCTGGCCGCTTTGGGGGGCGATGACACCCATCCGTTGTGGCAGAAGGCCGTGGCCCTCGGGCGGGACCTGGGCCTGGACCTGGGTGGTGGGTCGGCATCCGACGATGAGGCCGCCCCGAGCGCAGCCCCTGCCTCGGAGGCGCCTGCCGGGGAGGGGGAGGCCAAGCCGGACGAGAGAGGCGGCACCATCGCCCGCGCCTTCGGCAGTGGGGAGCCCACCCCTTCGTCTAGGCCCTCCACTGCCCCGGCGGAGGACGACGACGGCCACGTGCTGGAGTACGACATGCCGGGCGCGCCCCCGCCTGCGGCAGAGCCGCCCGCGGGGCCGGCCACCGAGGAGCCGCCTCCACGGGTGCCTACCGGCGAGGGGTTGAGCCTGGTGGAGGAGGGTCAGGAGAGCCCGCCGGTCCCTGAGACCTCTGCGGGGCAGCAGCTCCCCTCCGGTGCGCCCAGCGAGAAGCAGGTGCCGGCCTCGGACAGCGGGCGGCGGGAAGCCAGTAAGGGCAAGCAGGACGAGTCCGGGGAGCTGTCGCTGGAACCTGCCCTTTCCGATTTCGGCGACAGCATGGACCTGGGGCTAGACGACTCCGACCTCCTGGCCGGCACCGACGTGGTGGCCACCAAGCTGGACCTGGCCAAGGCCTACGTGGACATGGGTGACTACGAGAGCGCCCGCTCCATCCTCCAGGAGGTCCTCCAGGAGGGTAACGAGGAGCAGCAGGCCGAGGCCCGCCGCCTCCAGTCGCAGATCGAGGGCGGCGCCGGAGAGGACGGGTCTCGCTGAGCCGGTCTCCCGTGGCCTGGCATCCCCGGGTCCGGCTCGTCTGCTTCCTGGTGCTGGCGGTGGCCTTGGCCGTCGGCGGTCCTGGCCAGCTGGCCATGGGCTTGGCCGCGGCGCTGCTGCCCTGGTTGGCGCCGGGCGCGTGGAGTCTGCGCCGGCGCGGCTGGCGGGCGCTGTGGCGGCTGCGCTGGCTGCTGCTCTCGGTGGCCGTGCTCTATCTGGGGATGACCCCCGGCGATCCGCTCTGGCCCGATGCCCCCGCGTGGCTGCCCAGCCGGGAAGGGCTGGCCCTGGGGCTGGAGCGGGCGGCGGTGCTCGCTGCCCTGGCCCTGGCCGCGGTGTGGGTGCTGGAAGGCGGTCCTGAGGGGCTGGCGGGGGCTTTGGGCTGGCTGGCCCGGCCCCTGGCCCGCCTGGGCCTGCCGGCCGAGCGCCTGGCCCTGCGCCTGGCCCTCACCTTGGAGGAGGTGGAAGGCGGCAGCCTTCGGGAGCGGGTGGCGGCTGGGGCCCAAGGTCCCGACGGAGGGGGAAGGGGCTGGCGGGCCTGGGG
>WFXX01000282.1 GCA_015490395.1 Gammaproteobacteria bacterium
GCCTACCGCTCGGCCCCGGTGCGCGAGCGCGAGGCCGGCTGCGCCGAGCGCATCGCCGAGGCCCGCCCCGGCCAGGTGGGGGCGGCCTTCGGTCTGGAGGGCCGCTGGCTCGGGGTGGAGCTCTTCGGCCACCCGGCCCTCTACCGGGCCTACCGCGAGCGGGTCGTGCGGAGCTGGCTGCTGGACGAGCGCGACCCCCACGTGCGACCGGCCAAGGACGCCCCGGAGACGGTCGAGGCGCTCGTGGAGCGGCTCGGGCGCGCGCCGGCGGCACACCGTCCCGCGCCCGGCATGGGCGAGCACTGGCGGATCGAGGGCCCGCTCGCCGGCTCGGCCCTCCTGGACGGCGGCCGGGTGGTGCACCTCGTCGCCTTCCACGCGTCGGAAGCGGCGTGACACACGATGCCGCCGGTGCGCCATGGTGAGGGGGCCCGCCGGGGGCCCCGCCTGCTGCCGGGAGGAGCGAGGTGTATCAGCAGATCCTGAAGCATGTCGAGCTCGGCGAGCCCATCACCTGCGGCGACCTGACCGTCACGCCCCTGCGGTGGGACCGGAGCCGCGTGCCGGCCGGAGGCGAGAGCCCGTGGCTCGCGGCCTGCGAGGCCTTCGAGCGGGGCCTGCTCGCGCCCGCGAAGGCCGCGGGCGGGGAGCGGACGGTGGGCGCGCGGGTCCGCAACCGCTCCGGCCGGCCGGTCCTGGTGCCCGACGGCCAGATCCTGCCCGGGGCGGAGGAGGCCGGCGAGGTGGACCTCAGCGTGCTCGTGCCGCCGGGGGGAGCCGTGCGGCTCCCCCTCGCGCGGCCCGAGCGCCGCTTCTGGCGGCGGCCCGAGAGCGCCGCCCGCTGGAAGCGGATCGTCGCCGCCCGCAAGCCCGAGGAGGAGGATCCCGGGGTCTACTGCCTCATGGACTTCGACCTGGACGACGACCGGGGCAGGCGCGAGCCCGGACGCATCCTGGAGCGGATGCGCTACCACCTCGACTGCGCCTTCTGGACCCGCGAGGAGGCGAGCCGGCGCATCCGCGACCCGGGGCTGTTCTGGCTGTGGGAGAGCGACCGGCCGTGCATCCAGCGCCTCCATGCCGCCCCCGTGCCGGAGCAGGCGGGCGTCCTCCTCGCCTTCGAGGAGAAGGTGCTCGCGATGGAGCTCTTCGGCCACCCCGGCCTGTACGCGCCGCACCACGCGAGCGCGCTGCGCGCGCGGGCGATCTGGGAGCGCGATCCCGGCGACCCCCTCGGCTGGCCGGAGTTCCTGCGCGAGCCCGGGGCCTTCCTCGACGAGCTCGCCCGCTGCGTGGCCGCCCCCGTCACGGGGAGCGAAGGGCTCGGGACGCTGTGGCGCATCGACGGGCCGATGGTCGGCATGGCCCTCACCCACGACGACCGCCTCGTCCACCTCGTCGCCATCCACGTTCCCGAGGTTCCGGATCCGGAGGAGGACCACGTCCCGCCAGGCCCGAGGCCGGAAGAGGAGGAGCCCTGACGCCGCCCGCGAGCGCGCCACGCGCGGCCCGCTGCGCGGCCCCACGGCCGCTCGGGTCGAGCCTACGTTTAGATATCGATCCGCACGGGCTTGGGAGCGCTAGGGGTCCGGCTGGCGACGGGTTTCGCACCCGTATAAGCACGCGCTTATGTGCCCTGGACGTCCTTGCAGACGGTGTGGTTGGATACGGTCCAGACCAGTCCAGATCCGGCGCCCGGGAGCGTGCGCCGGGAACGACCCTGGGGCGGACGGCCCGCCGCAGGGCGCGCACGGAGCGCGCGGCAGGGTGACGGAGCCCGGCCTGCGCCGGGCGGGGAAAGGGGGAGCCCCGCCGCATGGACCGCTTAGAGTCCGACCCGGTCGCACCGCCTGCTCACGGAGCGCGGCGGCCACCTCTTCACGATTGCGAAGGTCAGAGAGCCTCTCGGATGCTCACGGGCCCGAACCAGGCATGCCATTACGAGGCTGTGCGGCCTTCTGAGCGCGGGTGGCTGACCGCGGCCATTCGGCGCGCTGTCGAAACGCTGGCCAGCCAGCTTGCCAGCCAATATTTCTGGCTCTTTTGAAAATTGAGTGGGTATCTTAGCCTGCGGTTGGGTTTTTGTCGGGAGGCTGGCCATGGAGCAGCGGCTGTTTGAGGCGGCGCTGGGGATCGAGGCGCCGTGGTTCGTGAAGGCGGTGGATCTGGATGTGGCGGCAC
>WFXX01000283.1 GCA_015490395.1 Gammaproteobacteria bacterium
GATCACCCCGGGCTTCCGGCTCCCGGCCCGCTGGGTCATCCACGCCGTCGGTCCCGTGTGGCGGGGCGGGGGGCCCGGGGAGGCCGAGCTGCTGCGCTCGGCCTACCGCAGCAGCCTGCGCCTGGCCAAGGAGCACGGGGTGCGCAGCATCGCCTTCCCGGCCATCTCCTGCGGGGCCTACGGCTATCCGGTGGAGGAGGCCTCCCGGATCGCGGTGGGGGAGGTGCTCCGCTTCCTGCGGGAGGAGGACGGCGGCCTGGAGCGGGTGCTGCTGGTCTGCCGCGGGGAGCGGGTGTGCCGGGCCCTGCGCCAGGCCCTGGCCGAGGCCGGGCTGCCCCCACCTCAGTAGAGCAGGGAGGCCATACGGCGCCGGTAATCCTGCACCAGGGGGTGCTCCTCCCCCAGGGCGGCGAAGACCGCCAGCATGGCCCGGCGGGCCCCGTCCTCCCGGAAGCGCCGGTCCCGGCGCATCACCTCCAGGAACTGCTCCAGGGCCTCCCGGTGCCTGCCCGCCAGGAACAGGTGGGCGCCCAGGGCGTAGCGGGCCTCCAGGTCGTCCGGGTCCCGCTCCAGACGCGCCCGCAGGCCCCCCGGGTCCCCGGCGGCCTGGGCGGCCTCGGCCAGGGCCACCCGCTCCAGCAGCCGCTGGGCCTCCTCCTCCACTTGGCGGTCGGCGGGCAGGCCCTCCAGGACCTCCCGGGCCTCGGCGGGCCTCCCCGCGCGCAGCAGGGCCTCGGCCAGCTCCAGGGGGAGGCGGGGGTGCTCCGGGTCCAGGGCCAGGGCCTGGCGCAGCCGCTCCACGGCCTCCTCGGGCCTTCCTGCGGCCAGGGCCGCCAGGGCCTCCCGACGGTGGGCGTCGCCCGGACGCTCCAGGTGCCGCTCGATGAGCTGGCGGATGGCCCCCTCCGGCTGCACGCCCACGAAGCCGTCCACCACCTCCCCGTGGCGGTAGAGGTGCACCGTGGGCAGGCTCCGGATCCCGTGCCGGGCGGCCAGCTCGGGCTCGGCCTCCGTGTCCACGGTCGTCAGCAGGAAGCGACCGGCGTACTCCCGGGCCAGGGCCTCCAGCACGGGCTTGAGCATGCGGCAGGGGGCGCACCAGCCGGCCCAGAAGTCCACCAGCACCGGCACCCGGCGGGAGGCCTCCACCACCAGCTCGTGGAAGTCCGCCGCGGTGGCCTCCCGGACGAAGGGTCCCTCGCTCATGCCTCCCCTCCCGGCCTTGCGGGGCGGGCCTGCAGGTCGTGGGTCTCCGCCCCCGTGACCTCAGCGTAGACGAACTCGCCCGGGCGCACGGCCCCGCCCGTCCCTTCCAGGTCCAGGCGCACCACCCCGTCCACCTCGGGGGCGTCCCCGGCGGTGCGGCCCAGGGCCCGGTCCCCCTGCACCGTGTCCACCAGCACCCACAGGCGCCGGCCCACCAGGGCCCGGAGGCGCTCGGCGCTCAGCGCCTCCTGGAGGGCCATGAGCCGGGCCCGGCGCTCCTCCTTCACGGGCTCGGGCACCGCCCCGGGGAGCCGGTTGGCCTCGGCCCCCTCCACGGGAGAGTAGGTGAAGCAGCCCACCCGCTCCAGGCGGGCCTCCCGGAGGAAGGCCAGGAGCTCCTCGAAGTCGGCCTCCGTCTCCCCGGGGAAGCCCACGATGAAGGTGCTGCGCACCACCAGCTCCGGGCGCTCCCGGCGCCAGGCCCCCAGGCGCTCCAGCACCCGCTCGGCGGCGGCCGGCCGGCGCATGGCCCGCAGGATGCGGGGGCTGGCGTGCTGCAGGGGCAGGTCCAGGTAGGGCAGCAGCCCCCCGCCCTCCGGGCCCCAGTCGGGTGCCATGAGGGGGACCAGCTCGTCCAGGTGGGCGTAGGGGTAGAGGTAGTGCAGGCGCACCCACAGGCCCAGGCGGGCCAGCTCCTGCACCAGGGTGCGCAGCTCGGCCCGCAGGGGGCGGCCCGCCGCGAAGGCGGTGCGGGGGCGCAGGTCCTTGCCCCAGGCCCCCGTGTCCTGGGCCACCACCAGGAGCTCGCGCACCCCCGAGGCGGCCAGGGCCCGGGCCTCGGCCAGGAGCTCGGGGAGGGGGCGGGAGCGCAAGGGGCCCCGCAGCCGGGGGATGATGCAGAAGGTGCAGCGGTGGTGGCAGCCCTCGGCCACCTTGAGGTAGGCGTAGTGGCGGGGGGTGAGCCGGGCCCGCCCGGCGGGCGCCGCGACCGGCGCCACCCCGGCCTCAGGCCCCGGGGGCGGCAGGTGCCGGGCCAGGGCCCGGAGC
>WFXX01000284.1 GCA_015490395.1 Gammaproteobacteria bacterium
GCCCTAGACCGCCTCGGGGGCCAGGGCCAGCTCGGGAGGGGCGGAGACGAGGTCCGCGAAGATGCGGTCCGGCCAGCGGGCCACCTCCCGCAGGGTGGCCAGGCCGAGGAAGCCCTCCCCGGCCTCGGGATCCTCGAAGACGGCGAAGAGGCTGGCGCCCTCGAGCACGGCCGGCTCCGGGCGCTGGCGCCGGCCCACCCGGCGCAGGCGCTCGCTGAGAGCCTGCCGCACGGTCAGCGTGGCCTGCCGGTCGGCCAGCTCGGTGATGCCGGCCCAGACGGCGGCCGGGCTGGCCTCTTGGATACCCTCGGGGAACGGCCCTCCTTCCCGCCGGGGCATGGATCCTCCCTCTGTCTGCTGGCGTATTCTTCGGGCCGCCAGGGCCCGCAGGAATTATCGGGATCCAAAGCCCCGGACTGTGTAAGGTGATTGCGTATTTTCGCTTGAGAATCAGTAATATCAGAGATGAGCGGTGGGAAATGGCCGGTCACGCCGGAGATCCGGGCGGGGTCCGGCGCTGTCGCGCCCGCCGGATCAGGGGCGGATGATGCCGTGGCGGATGGCTAGGCGGGTGAGCTGGGCAGGCCCGGAGGCCCCCAGCTTGTGGAAGATGCGGGTCTGGTGCACGCCCACCGTCTTGGGGCTGATGTGCAGCAGGGAGGCGATCTCCTGGGTGGTGCGCCCTTGGGCCAAGAGGGAGAAGACCTCGAACTCGCGACCGGTGAGGGCCTCCAGGGGCGGGGAGCGCTCCGGCAGGCTCACCCCCTCGCCCAGGTAGCGGCCCCCGCTGGCGATGGCCCGCACCGCCTGGACCATCTCCGTGGGGGCGCTGCGCTTGGTCAAGTAGCCCCGGGCGCCGGCGGCCAGGGCCCGCTGCACGAAGAGCTCGTCCTCGTGGATGCTGAAGACCAGCACCCGGGCCCTGGGGTCGCGGCTCCGGATGCGCCGCAGGGCCGTGAGCCCTCCGGCCCCGGGCAGGCTCAGGTCCAGCACCACCACCTCCGGCTGGAGCTCCACGAAGGCACGGTAGCCGGTCTCGGCGTCCTGGGCCTGCCCCACCACCTCCAGGTCGGGCTCGGTCTCCAAGAGACGGCGGTAGCCCTCCAGGACCACCGGGTGGTCATCGATGAGCAGGATGCGGATGGGGCGGGTCACGATGGCGGGTCCTTCTGCTCCGGAGAGGGAGGAGGGCGCGGAGGCGGGTGCCGCGGCGCGCGTCCTCCACGCTCAGGCAGCCGCCCAGGGCCTCCAGCCGCTCCCTCAACCCGATGAGCCCCAGACCCTGGGGCTGGCCGCGCAGGCCGACGCCGTCATCCTTAATTATAAGCTCTAAGCTCTGGTTTTGCGGGCCCTCCAGCCGCCGCAGGCGGATCACCACCCGGCGTGCCCGGGCGTGCCGGCTGACGTTGGTCAGCCCCTCCTGCACCGCCCGATAGAGGGCCAGCTCCCTTTCCTCGTCCAGCCCCTCCAGGGAGCCGCGCACCAGGAGGCGGCAGCGCACCCCGGGATGCCGGCGCCGCCAAAGGCCGGCATAGTGCTGCAGGGCGGCCTCCAGCCCCACCTCCTCCAGCAGGCCGGGGCGCAGCCGCTGGATCATGGCGTGGGTGACCTCGTAGAGGCGCTGGGCCAGCTCCATCCCAGCTCGGGCCGCCTCCTGGAGACGGGGCTCCTGGGGCCTGGCCAAGCTGCGCACCACCATCATCTCGGCCCGGAGCGCCGTGGCGCACTGGCCCAGCTCGTCGTGGAGCTCCCGGGCGATGGAGCGCCGCTCCTCCTCCAGGGCGGTGAGCAGGTAGCGGTTGAGGCGCCGGTTCTCCTCCAGCAGCCTGCGGGTGTCCTCCTCCGCCCGCCGGCGCCGCTCCCGCTCCTCCAGGTTCAGCAGCAGCGCGGCCAAGCCCTGGGCGAAGGCCTCGGCCAGGGCCAGGTCCTCGGCGTCGAAGGGCGCAGCCCCCGCCTCCCGGCCGGCCAGGAGCCAGCCCAAGGCCCGGCGCTGGTGGCGGATGTCCAGGCAGAGGCAGGGGCGGCCCCAAGGATCGGCGGCGGGGAGGGCGGACCCTTCCAGGAGGGCGCCCGCCCAGCGGCGCAGCTCCCTCAGCTCCCCAGGCCGCAGGCCCGAGGCCATGAGCACCGGACCGCCGCCGGGGCCTTGGCGCAGCAGCACGGCGGCGAAGCGCGCCGGCACCACCTCGGGCAGCCCGGCGGCGGCCTCCCGGAGCAGGCGCCGCAGGCCGGCCCGGCTCACCAGCCGGCCCACCATCCGCGCCGAGCCCCGGTTGAGGGCCTCCAGGCGCCGGCAGAGCCGGGCGAAGCGGTTGCGGTCCTCGGCCAGGGCCTGGCGGGCCTCCTCCAGATGGTGCACCAGGGAGCGCTCCTGGCGCAGCAGCGCCGCCAGCAGGCTTTCCCGGGTCACCGCCCCTAGGAAGCGCCCCCGGCGCAGCACGGGCAAGGGGCCGCCGCTCTCGCCCAGCCGCTGGGCCACCGCGGCCAGAGGGGTCTCGGCGGAGACCGGCTCGGGCGGGGGATCCGGAAGGAGATCGGCGAAGATGCGTCCCGGGAAGCGGGCCAGGGCCTCGGTGGTCACCAGCCCCAAGAAGGGCCCCTCCCCCTCCTCCGACGGCCCGAAGACGGCATAGACCACGCCGGGCCGGGCCTCACCGGGATGGGAGAGGGCCGAGACCCGCTCCACCCGCGGGGCGAGGGCGTCCCCCGCGGTCAGGATCCTCACCGGCCTCCGCCCTCGCTCCGGCCCCCGGCCTCGATCCCGATCTCGCCGGCCAGCTGGGCCTCCACCTCCAGGTCCAGCAGGAGGATCTGCTGGGCGGTCATGTGCGGCTTGACCTGCTCGAGCACGAAGCGCACCAGCATGGCGCGGGGGATGAGGGCGAGGAGGGGCTCGCGGACCATGATATCGCTGATCACCGGGTCGTCGAGCTCCACGTGGGCGAAGGGCTGGGGCACCAGCAGCCCCAAGGCCTCCCGCAGGGCCACGCAGCCGATGGGGGCCTCCCTGCCCAGCACCAGGCCGTCTCGCACCGGGGGGACGTCCCACACGCGCACCCGTGCGTTGACACGGTAGCGGGCGGTCTCGCTCATGGCGGCCTCCGGAAAGCCGACCGGCCGGCTTGGTATGGGGGTCATCGGCCGGCCGCCGGGATCTAAAACCATGCTGTTATTATGGCGAATCGGAGGCAAATAGTCATAAATTCCGTATAAGTTTTTGATGGCCGGAGCCCCTAAGGATGGACCTTGACCTCATGGGGGGAGGGTGCGCTCGCCGTCCAGCAACGCCTCCAGGCATTCCCGGGGGCGGGCCAGGTGGCAACGCTCGCCATCCACCAGCACCTCGGCGGGGCGGGGGCGGGCGTTGTAGTTGGAGCTCATGACGAAGCCGTAGGCCCCCGCCGAGCGCACCGCCAGCAGGTCGCCCGCCTCCACCGCCAAGCGCCGTTCCCGGCCTAGGAAGTCGGCGGTCTCGCACACCGGGCCCACCACGTCGCAGAGCCGCCCGGGTCCCGGGCGGGGGCGCACGGGGACGATCTCCTGCCAGGCTCCGTAGAGGGCCGGGCGCAGCAGCTCGCTCATGCCTGCGTCCACGATGACGAAGTCCCTGCCGGGGCCCGGCTTGAGGTATTCCACCCGGGTCAGGAGCACACCGGCGTTGCCGGCGATGGCCCGCCCCGGCTCCAGGATCAGCTCCAGGGGCCGGCCCTCGAGGGCCTCCAGCAGCGCCCGGGCGTAGGCTGAGGGCTCGGGGGGGCGCTCGTCGCGGTAGCGGATGCCCAGCCCGCCGCCCACGTCCACGTGGGCCAGGGGGACGCCCTCCTCGGCTAGCCGGTCCGCCAAGGCCAGGACGCGCCGCAGGGCGTCCACGAAGGGCCCCAGCTCGGTGAGCTGGGAGCCGATGTGGCAGGCCACGCCCCGTACCTCCAGCCAAGGATGGGCCGCCGCCTGGCGGTAGAGCGCGAGGGCCTCGTCCAGGGGTACGCCGAACTTGCTCTCCCGCAGCCCAGTGGCGATGTAAGGGTGGGTGCGGGGGTCCACGTCCGGGTTGACCCGCAGGGCCACCGGGGCGCGCTGCTCCAGGGCCTCGGCCACCCGGGCCAAGCGCGCCAGCTCGGCGGCGGACTCCACGTTGAAGCAGCGGATCCCCGCCTCCAGGGCCCGGCGCATCTCCCCCTCGCCCTTGCCCACCCCGGAGAAGACGATGCGTCCCGGGTCGGCCCCGGCCCGCAGGCAGCGCAGGAGCTCGCCCTCGGAGACGATGTCGAAGCCCGAGCCGAGGCGCGCCAGCAGCCCCAAGACGGCCAGGTTGCCGTTGGCCTTCACCGCGTAGCAGACCAGGTGGGGATGTCCCGCCAGGGCCCGGTGGAAGGCCAGCCAGTGTCGCTCCAGGGTGGCTCGGGAGTAGACGTAGCAGGGGGTGCCGTGGCGCTCGGCCACCGCGCTCAGCGGTACCCCCTCGGCGTGGAGCTCCCCGTCCCGGTACTGGAAGTGATCCATAGCCTCAGGATTGGGCTGCGGCCGCCGGCGGGTCGGGCGGGCGCAGGGGGCCCTTCTGGCCGCAGCCGGCCAGAAGGGCCAGGGCCAGCAGCAGCCAGGCCCCGAGAACACGCGCGATGGGCGACGGTGCCATGCGGTCTCCTTCCGGCTCGGCTCCAGGGGGCGCAGTATATACGGGGTCGTGCCTCGGGCGGCGAGGGAGGAGCCATGCAGCAGCGGGAGACGGCGAGGGAGGTCCGGCTGGAGCCCGAGGGGCCGGTGCGGGCCACGGTGATCTGGCTCCATGGCCTGGGGGCCGATGGGTACGACTTCGTGGGTGCCGTCCCGCTGCTGGGGGCGCTGCCTGGGGTGCGCTTCCGCTTCCCCCATGCGCCCGTGCGGCCCGTGACCATCAACGGGGGCCTGCCCATGCGGGCCTGGTACGACATCGCTTCCCCGGATCTCTTGGCCGAGGAGGATGCCGCCGGGCTCGAGGCCTCAGCGCGGGCGCTGCAGGAGCGGGTAGCGGAGGAGGAGACGGACGGCGTCCCGGGGGAGCGGGTCTTCCTGGCAGGCTTCTCCCAGGGCGGGGCGGTGGCCCTGCTGGCAGCCCTGCGCCACCCCGGCCCCCTGGCGGGGGTGGTCGCCCTTTCCACCTACCTGCCCCGCTGCGCCGAGGGGGCGCTGCCGAGCGGGCCCCGGGAGGTCTTCCTGGCCCATGGGGAGGAGGACCCGGTGGTGCCCTGGGCGCTGGGTCTGCGGGCTCGGCAGCTGCTGGAGGAGGCGGGCCACCGGGTGCGTTGGTGGCCTTTCCGGGGCGCCCACACGGTCACCCCGGAGGAGCTGGCCGCCGTGGGGGACTGGCTGCGGGAGCGCCTGGGGCCCTTAGGGCCCTGAGGGGGGCTGCTGCTCCAAGCGGGCCAGGGCCTCGTTGAGGAGCTGCTCGGTGCGCCGCTTCTGGTTGAGGAAGTGCACCGTCTGGATCATCCCGGCTTGGCCCCCTAGGAGGCTGCGGGGCAGGTCCACGTCGGTGACGTAGATAGGATAGCGTTGGCCGCTGCGGCGGTGGCGCAGGACGTGGGCGGCCACCCGCTCGAAGAGCCGCCCGCCGTGCTCCAGGCTGCTGAACTCCTCGTCGTCGCAATAAATGGTCAGGTGCGAGCCCTCGCCCTCGGCCGCCACCACCTGCACGTTGACGTAGGGGCCCTCCTCCCGGGGCGGCTGTTGGCGCACCAGACGCAGGTGCCCGGCCGGGTCCCGCACGGCCTCGAAGTACTCCACCTCCGGGACGGCCTCGACCCCCTCTAGGAGGGCCTCGTAGCGTTGCCGGCGGCCGATGGCGGCGAAGAAGCGGCGGAAGTGGCTGAGCAGGGCGGCACGGTCGTGGAAGGCCACCCGCTGCCGAAACAGCGAGCCCCGCTCGTCCACCACGTAGACCAGGGCCCGATCGCCCTCCACCCGGTAGACCAGCTGCACGCTCCCGGGTCGGTTGATGCGGTAGACCAGGGGTAGGAGGGCGTCGGGCTGGGCGTAGCGGTCCAGCACCACCGGGGTGAAGCCCTGCCGCCCCTGGCCCAGGTGCTGCAGCAGCCCCGCGCAGTCGCCCAGGCTCCGGAAGCGCAGCAGCCCCTCCTCCATCCAGAGGGCGTAGAAGGTCTGCTCCACGGCCAGGATGTAGCGGGTGCGGGGATGGGCCGCGGGTCCGTAGAAGCAGGTGGCCAGGTCCTGGAACAGCTCCCGGATCCGGCGGGCGATGGACTCCCCCCGCCCGGAGGTGAAGCAATGGACCTCCGGCGGGGGCGGGGGCTCGCCCCGCGCCGGCGGTGACCAGCGCAGGTACTCCCGCAGTAGGGTCAGCAGCCCCTCGGCCCCCTCGTAGCGCCAGACCAGCACCTCCCGCCACGTGGTGACCAGCACCAGGTCGAAGGTCAAGGCCAGGTTCTCCCCCAGCCCGCTGTAGGAGAGGGCGTCGGTGCGGTCCGTGGCCAGGTGCCGGCCCTGGCGACTGCGCAGGCGCAGGGCGTCGAGACCGACGTTGATGAACAGGGCGGCGCGGGCGATGCGCGCCGGGGCGGCCAGGGCCTGGAGGTCGGTGCGCAAGCTCCCGGGCAGGGGGAAGTCCCGCTCCAGGGCCTTCACCGTCTGCAGGAGCTCGCGCAGGCTCAGATCCGAGCCCTCGGTGTGCAGGGCGAAGGCGGTGCGCCCGTTCACCAGCCCGTTGAAGTAGCTCCAGGCGATGAGCTCCAGGGCCTGGGGGGCGCGCTTGAGGGGCACGCTGTAGCCCCGCTCCGCCGCGCCCACCGTACCGCGGTAAAGGGCCCAGCCGCCGTCGCGGCCCCGGGATCCGGGGAGCTGGTGCACCGAGACGCGGCTCTCCCACAGGTCCTCGGAGATGCCTCGGTTGACGATCTCCAGCTTCCCCGTCTTGCGCTCGAAGGCCGCGTAGAGCTTGCGGCCCAGGATGGTCATGTCCCGCTCGTTGATGGCCAGCAGCTCGGCGTGCCGGCGGGCGAAGTCGGACAGGGCCTGGTAGCTGTCGGTGAGCTCGCGCACCAGCACCCGGCGCTCGCGCAGGACCTGGTTGATCTTCCAGGCCGGCCGGGCATCGAGCACCTCGAGGCGCGCCCGGTCCCAGCCCCAGGCCTCGGTGAGCTCGCGCATCAGCTCTCGGCGCCAGCCCAGGTCCGTGCGCCGCGCCGGGCGGCTGAGCGGCTCGTTGACCTTGAGGTAGAAGCAGCGGCGCACGAACTCCAGCCGCTCCCGCTCGCCCCGCTCCTCCAGGTGCTCCTCGATGGCCCGGTACATCATGATGTAGGGATCCAGGCGGTTGAGATCCGTCTCGCCACGGTGCACGGCCCGCTTGAAGCGGTGGCAGAGCAGGTCCACGCGGGGATAGCGGGCCGCGTAGAGCTCCAGCAGCTTGAGCTTGAGGGCCGATTTATAGGGTGAGTCGATGCTCTTGTAGAGCTGCCAGAGGGCGGCCCCGAAGAACTCCTCCGGGGGGACCTCCACCACGGGCCCGAAGTCCACGAACTCGTTGGGCTCGATGAGGCGCCGCGCCAGCAGCTCGCGGACGTAGGCCTCGTAGCGGTGCTCCTCCTCGGGCGGCACCAGCCACCACACGGGGAAGCGCCCGGCCAGCAGCAAGCCCGTGCGGTAGAACTCCTCCAGCAGCAAGTAGTGCTGGGCGGTGCCCGAGCTCTCGGTGGAGAGGTCGTCGTGGCGCCCGGCGCGCAGGGCCTCGGGGTCGACCAGGAAGCAGTGGACCTCGAGGTCCAGCTCGGCCGCCCACTGCTCGATGAGCTCGGTCTTGGCGCGCAGCGCCGCCCGGCCCTCGGGGGGGAGATCACTGCGGTGGCAGACCCAGACGTCGAAGTCGCTCTTGCGCGAGTAGGCCACCGTGCCGCCGCTGCCCATTAGGTACAGGGCCTGGATGTCGTAGCGAGGCAGCACCCGGCGCTTGTACTCGAAGGTGCGGGCCAGCCGCCGGGCGGCCTGCAGCGCTGCCCGCCCGGGGCGGTAGTCGGAGATCCCAGCGGGGGTCTCCTTGGCCACGAAGCCCGGGAGGATGGGGTGGTTGACGTGCAGCAGCAGCGGGAGCAGGTCCAGGAAGTCCCGGTGGCGCTCGCGCATGGCCGACTGGGCGCGGCGCAGCCGCTCCCGGTTGACCAGCAGGAAGCGCTGGCGCACCCGGGCCGGATCCGCCGGCGTGCTCGGCCCGCGGGCGCCGCCACCGGGCAGCACCTGCGCCGCTTTGTCGATGGTCGCCTCTGCCATGGACGCCAGACCCCGGCCGGGTTATCGGCCGGGCGGCGGCCGACTGGAGGGGCGGCGGATCCCCAGGCCGCTCCAGCTCAGGGGTTGTGCGGGTCGCCGGAGCCCACCCGCACCCAGGCCCCCCGCCGGCAGACCAGCAGCTCGGTGCCGCTGCGCACGTAGGCCCCGTTGGCGAAGGCGTGGCCGTTGAAGTAGCAGACCCCGTCCTCGGTGAGCAGGGCCCCGGCCACGTCGATGTCCTCGTCCGTCTCCTCCAGGATGGGTGAGGTGCGCTTCTCTGGGTCCGGGGCCCCCACCTGAGGCGCTGCGATGGGTGCGCTCATGGATGCCACTCCTGCTGCTGGTGACGGGCCGCGCCGCCGCCGTAGGCGGGTCCCGGTCTCGGGTTTCCCACCCGCCGGCCGATTCCTAGGATGGCCGGTGTGTGCTGCGGCCGGCCCGAGCCTCCCGTTATGATGGGGCCGGCCATTGTAACCGGGCTGCTGGGGCGGCCCAAGGGTTTCCCGGCCATGGACCATCGGGACTGCGGGCCGTGACGAACGATGCTGGGGGGCGAGACGACGGTGGCGACGGAGACCGATAGCGCGGTGGACGGACAGAGGACGGAGGAGGCCTTGGTCCAGGCCCTGGCCCTGGCCCCCTTTCCGGTGGTGATCCTGGATCCTGAGGGGAGGCTGCGCTGGCTCAACGAGGCCGCCGGGGGCTGGTTCGGGCCCGAGGCGCGGCCGGGGCTGAGTCGGTCGGCCCTGCCGGGCCCTCTGGGCGAGGCCCTCTTCGATCCCCCCGAGGAGCTGCGCTGGGGCGAGAGCGAAAGGGGGCGCTGGCTCCAGGTACGCCGCCGGCCCCTGCCGGCCGGGGGACGGGCCCATTACTACCTGGACGTCAGCGAGCAGCGTACCCTGCGGGCCGAGCGGGCCCGGCTCCAGGATGAGCTGGCCCAGCACATCACCCGCGACGCCCTCACCGGCCTGCCCAACCGCCGGGCCCTGCTGGAGGGCCTGGAGACCCTGGTCACCCGGAGCCGGCGCTACGGCAATCCCTTCTCCATCATCCGCCTGCGCCTGGAGAACCTGGAGGCCGTGGAGCGGGGGCATGGACCCGGCAGCCGGGATCGGGTGCTGATGGCCGTGGCCCACATCCTCCGGGACAAGCTGCGCTGGGCCGACCAGGTGGGGCGCTTCGACCGGGAGGAGTTCCTCCTCATCCTCCCCGAGACCGACGGCCCCTCCGCCCGCCAGCTCCTGCGCATGCTCCGGCGCAGGCTGCGCTCCCTGGCCGAGCGTGGGCTGGACGGGCGGCCCTTCGAGCTGCAAGTCCGCTTCGGCCTAGCCGCCTGGGGCCAGGGTGACGACGCCCGGCTGCTGCTGGAACGGGCTGCGGAGGGGCTGCGGGCCTGAGGGCCCGGCCCTCAGGGCTCCGCGGCCAGGTGCTCCCGCGCCCGGGCCACGGCCTCGCGCACCCGGCGTGGCGCGGTGCCCCCCTCGTGGTCCCGGGCGGCTACCGAGCCCTCCAGGGTGAGCACCTCGTAGACGTCCTCCCCGATGGCCGGGGAGAAGGCCCGCAGCTCCTCCAGGGGCAGCTCGGCCAGGTCACGCCCCAGCTCGAGGGCCCGGCGCACGGCCCTGCCCACCGCCTCGTGGGCGTCCCGGAAGGGCACCCCCTTGCGCACCAGGTAGTCGGCCAGGTCCGTGGCCGTGGCGAATCCCTCCCGGGCGGCCTCGCGCATGCGCCCGCGGCGCACCTGCAGGTGCGGCACCAGGTCGGCGAAGAGGGCCACTGCCGCCTGGGTGGTGTCCACGGCGTGGAACAGGGCGGGCTTGTCCTCCTGGTTGTCCCGGTTGTAGGCCAGAGGCTGGGCCTTCATCAGGGTCAGCAGGGCCATCAGATCCCCGAAGACCGCCGCGCTCTTGCCCCGGGTCAGCTCGGCCACGTCCGGGTTTTTCTTCTGGGGCATGATGGAGGAGCCCGTGCAGTAGCGGTCGGGCAGCTCCACGAAGCCGAAGGCGGGCGAGGTCCAGAGGATGAGCTCCTCGCAGCAGCGGGACAGGTGCATCATCACCAGGGAGGCCGCCGCCGCGAACTCGATGGCGAAGTCCCGGTCGCTGACCGCATCCAGGGAGTTGGCGCACAGCCCCTCGAAGCCCAGCTGCTCGGCCACGTAGCGGCGGTCGATGGGGAAGGTGGTCCCGGCCAGGGCCGCCGCCCCCAGGGGCAGGCGATTGGTGCGCCGCCGGCAGTCGGCCAGGCGCTCCCGGTCCCGCTGGAACATCTCAAACCAGGCCATCAGGTGGTGGCCGAAGGTCACCGGCTGGGCCACCTGCAGGTGGGTGTAGCCGGGCATGATAGTCTCGGCCTCGCGCTCGGCCAGCTCCAGCAGCCCCTCCTGGAGCCGGCGCAGTTCCGCCCGCAGCCGGTCGATGGCCTCGCGGAGATACAGGCGTAGGTCCGTGGCCACCTGGTCGTTGCGCGAGCGGCCCGTGTGCAGCTTCTTGCCCGCCTCGCCGATGCGCTCGGTGAGGCGGGCCTCGATGTTCATGTGCACGTCCTCCAGGGCCTCCGACCAGGGGAAGGCCCCGGCCTCGATCTCCGCCCGGATGGCCTCCAGCCCCTCCACGATGGCCCGGCACTCGGCCTCGGTGAGCACCCCGGCGCGCTGGAGCATGCGGGCGTGGGCGATGGAGCCGGCGATGTCCTGCCGGTAGAGGCGGGCGTCGTGGCCGATGGAGGCGGTGTAGGCCTCCACCGAGGTGTCGGTGGCCTCGGCGAAGCGGCCCCCCCAGGGCTTGCGGCTGCTGCGGTCGGTCAAGGGTGGCTCTCCTGCGACCAGGGCGGCTTCGACGGGGACCTCTCCGGCGCGGGCGGGCAGTATAGCAGCGCCGCGGTTTGCCTTGCCGGCGCCCGGCCCGATAGCATGGGAGCCCCGTTCGGGGAGGCGGGGCAGGCCAAGGCGTGGGGGAGGAGGAGATGAGCGCAGGGCAGGCGGCTGGGGTGCTGCGCATCGCCACCCGCCGCAGCCCGCTGGCCCTGTGGCAGGCTCGCTGGGTGGCCGAGCGGCTCCAGGC
>WFXX01000285.1 GCA_015490395.1 Gammaproteobacteria bacterium
AAGGGCGGGTGCAGCACCTCGAAGCCCGCCTGCACCTCGCGCCGGGGGGCCGGGGGCCGGAAGTGGGGACGCCAGCGCCGCAGGAGGCCCTGGCCGGGGAACCAGGGCTGGGGCGAGACCACCAGCAGGGGCAGGACGCGGCCCAGCCGGAAGGCCCGCTCGCGGATGAAGAGCCCGGCCCGCGGGGCGCCGGGGTGGGGGAACAGGATGCTGAAGGTGAGGAGGCGGGGGCGCGCGGCCGGGGCCGCGGCCTCCGATGGCAGCTCCCGCAGGGCCTCAGAGGCCATAGAGCGCCGCCCCCCGGCTGCCGGCCACCACCCGCTCCACCGCCTCCACCTCCTGCGGCGTCAGCTCCTCCCGCCACCGCCAGGCGGCCCGGCGCGGGTCGCGGCGCACCTCGTAGTAGCCGCCCTGGCCCGCGGTGCTGAGGCGAAGAAAAGCGGCGGTCTGGGCGTGCCAGCCCAGGCCGGCGAAGGCCACGAGCTCCCGGGCCCCGCCCTCGGGATCGGCGCACAGGTCCTCGTAGCGCAGGACCCGGGCGTTGGGCAGCCCCTCCAGGGCCTCCAGGACGAAGTCGTTGACGAGGGCCCAGCGCAGGGCGAGGCGCTCCACGGGGCTCATGCCCTCCCAGGCGGCCTGGTCGTGGCCCCGCTCCCGGGCCCAGGGCCGGTGCCCCAGGGCGCGCAGCGCCGAGGCGTCCTCGCTGGGGTCGAAGCCCGCGGGCATGGCCCCCTCGCGCAGGCCACGGATGAGGGAGGCCAGCTGGCCGGCGGGATGGCGGACCAGGTAGAGGATCCGCAGCCCCGGACGGGAACGGGCCCAGAGGGGGAGGCGCCCGGCCGCCTCGATGGACTTGCAGACCACCACCGGCTTGGCGTCGGGGCGCATCCAGAGCCGGATGCCCGGACGGAGGCCCGCCCGCTCCAGCAGCTTGGAGCCCACCGCCTGCAGCTGCCGCCACCGGTAGCCGGCCCGGGGCTCCCAGGCCTTGGGGAAGAGGGGCCGCTTGGCCAGGCAGCGGGGGGCGCGCACCCGCCCGAGCGCATCGAGATAGTCCCCCAGGGGGGCGGCCACCGCCTCGTCGCGCGGGTCCGGGTAGAAGGGCAGGTCCGGCCGGCGCAGCACGCTGTCGGGCTCGTGGAGGTACAGGGTGTCCGGGTGGCTGTCCAGGATCTTGCCCGCCCAGGTGGTGCCCGAGCGCGGCAGGCCGCAGAGCAGCAGGTCCACCGTCACGCCCCCTCCCGCCGCAGGAAGGCCTCGAACATGAGCAGGCTCCAAAGGGGAGCGCTGAAGTCGCGCAGCCCCTGCTGGTGGCGGTCCACCAGGTAGCGCAGGAAGCGCCGGTCGAAGAGGCCGGTCCCGGCGAGGCGCTCGCCGAGGACGGCCTCACGCACCCGCTCGCGCAGGGGCCCTCGGAACCAGCGGGCGAGCGGCACGGCGAAGCCCATCTTGGGGCGGTAGAGGACCTCCCGGGGCAGGAGGGGCTCCAGGGCCCGCTTGAGGAGGCGCTTGCCCTCGCCGCCGCGTAGCTTCATGGCCGAGGGCAGGCCCGAGACCCATTCCACGAAGGGGTGGTCCAGGATGGGCACGCGCACCTCCAGGGCGTGGGCCATGCTGGCCCGGTCCACCTTGGTGAGGATGTCTCCCGGCAGGTAGGTCTTGAGGTCCAGGTACTGCACCCGGCCCAGGGGATCGTCGGGCGCCCGGTCGGCGTGGCGCCGCAGCACCTCCACCGCCCGGTAGCCCTGGAGCTCGCGGCGCAGGCCCTCGCTGTAGAGCCGGCCGCGCAGCTCGTCCGGCAGGATGCAGACGGCGTGGAAGTAGCCCTCCAGGCTGTCGCGGGCCAGGGCCTGGAAGGTGCTCTTGGCCCGGAGCCAGCGGGGGGCCCAGTCCAGCTTGGGATAGAGCCGCCCGAGGGTGCCGAAGAGGGTCCGCCGCAGCCCCAGGGGCAGCGGGCGGCGCAGGGCCTCCTCGCGCAGGTGCCAGCGGTAGCGGCGGTAGCCGGCCAGGCTCTCGTCGCCGCCGTCGCCGGAGAGGGCCACGGTGACGTGCCGGCGGGCCAGCTGGCAGACCCGGTAGGTGGGCAGGGCGGAGCTGTCGGCGAAGGGCTCGTCGTAGACCCGAGCCAGGGTGTCCACCAAGTCGTAGTCCTCGGCCTCCACCCGGTCCACGTGGTGGCGCGTGCGGTAGCGCTCGGCCACCAGGGCCGCGTAGCGGGACTCGTCGAAGTCCGCCTCCCGGAAGGCGATGGAGCAGGTGTTGACGGGGCCCTCGCTGGCGCGGGCCATCATGGCCACCACGGCGCTGGAGTCCACGCCCCCCGAGAGGAAGGCCCCCAGCGGCACCTCGGCCACCAGGCGGATGCGCACGGCCTCCTCCAGCCGGCGGAGCAGCTCCTCGGCCGCCTCGCCCTCGTCCATGGGCGGCAGCGGCCGGAAGGGCACGTCCCAGTAGGGGCGCGGCTCCGGCACCGGACGGCCGCGCCGCAGCAGGAGGGTGTGGCCGGGGGGAAGCTTGCGCACGCCGCGGTAGATGGTGCGCGGCTCGGGGACGTAGCCGTAGGCGAAGTAGTCCTCCACAGCCAAGGGATCCAGCTCCCGCGCGAGCGCCGGGTGGCGCTCCAGGGCCTTGAGCTCGGAGGCGAAGAGGAGGCGGCCGTCGGGGAGGGGCGCGTAGTGCAGGGGCTTGATGCCCAGGCGGTCCCTGGCCAGGAGGAGCGTCTCCCGGCCCCGGTCCCAGAGGGCGAAGGCGAACATGCCCCGGAAGCGCTCCACGCAGGCCTCGCCCCATTCCTCCCAGGCGTGCACGATGACCTCGGTGTCGCAGCGGGTGCGGAAGCGGTGCCCCCGGGCCCGCAGCTCCTCCATGAGGGGCTGGAAGTTGTAGATCTCGCCGTTGTAGACCACCACCACCGAGCCATCCTCGTTGGCCAGGGGCTGGCGGCCCGAGGCCAGGTCGATGATGGACAGCCGGCGGTGGCCCAGGCCCACGCCGGGCTCGCGGTGCAGCCCGCCCTGGTCCGGGCCCCGGTGGCGCTGGGACTCGTTCATGGACCGGAGCAAGGGCTCGTCGACCTCCCGACGGCCTTGCAGGTCCACGATGCCCACGATGCCGCACACGGGATGTCTCCAGGATCCGGGAAAAAGCGCGGCCCTATCCAGCGACGACCCCGGATGGACACCCAGGGCCATCGAGCAGCCTAGCAGATGCATGCCCGGCTGGAACTCCCCCTATAGGGT
>WFXX01000286.1 GCA_015490395.1 Gammaproteobacteria bacterium
GCTCGGAGATGTGTATAAGAGACAGCCCCCCCACCTCCCCTAATCCTGGGGTCCCGGGGCCTCATCGGAGCCGGGATTGGGCCAGACGGTGCGGACGCCGTCCACGTGCTCCGCCAGATCGTCGGGAACCTTGCGCCACATGGGGTCGAGGATCACGTCGATCCCCTCCCGCCGAGCCAGCTTGGCGGCGGGCACGAAGTCGGCATCGCCGGCCACGAGGACGATCTGGTTGACCTGCCGCTTGAAGGCCAGCGAGGCCACGTCCAGGCCGAGGCGCATGTCCAAGCCCTTCTGGCGCAGGTCCAGCTCGAAATGTCCATCCTCGAGGGCGTCCCAGGTCAGGCGCCCGCGCCTCAGGTCCCGCAGCGCCGTCGCCCGCAGCCGCCAAGCCTGCCCTCGCTGAGGCCGGGTGACTCGGCCCAGGCGCAGAGCCACCTTGCGCATCTTGCGCAAGGCGTCGTGGAAGGCGGTGCGCCACTGGGTCTCCGGCGAGCAGCCGAGGTCGACGGGATCCCCGCTGATCGGGGCATGGCCCTTCCAGCTCGGCGGCCTACCGTCGTAGACGAAGATGCGGTGGAGGTTGGCCACGCGCCGCCAGCGCTCGCCGTCCCACTCGTTGAGGTGCTTCAGCCCGGTGGCGTGGAGCTTCTTGGCCACAAGCTCCGGAGAGGCCGCCCTCCCGTACAGGCGACGCATCCCCTTGATGAAAAAGGCGGCATCCACCAGGACGGCGGTGACCACCGGGGAGGCGGCTGGCTCCAAAATAAAGCCCCCGGGCTCGGCGGCCCCTGGATGCCGTGCGGGGCGCTTACTGCCGGGGGTGGATATCTCGCCTACCATTATCGGCCTCCCTGCCGGAAAGTCAAGGCTGGCCTTCCTTGGCTACGCCTCACACGCAATCGGCAGCTTAGCCTAGCCCGAGGGGCGCGCTTGCGTCACCTCCCGGAGGCTCAGGCCGGCGGGTAGTGGTGCTTACCCAGGGGGCGCACGGTGCTGGCCTGGGGCCCCTTGATGCCTTCCTCCTCGGTAAAGGCCACCTCGGTGCCCACCTGCAGGTGGTCGAAGCCGCCATTGAGCACGCTGTTGCGGTGGAAATAGATCTCGCGGCCGTCAGGGGTCTCGATGAAGCCGTGATCCGGGAAGAGCTGGGCGATGCGCCCGTGGGGCGGAGCCTCGTGGTGCTTGACCTCCCCCCGGCGCTTGCGCGCGTAGTCCTCGAGCTGCCGGCGCATGGCGTCAAAGGCATCCCGGATGGCCACGTAGACGTCCTCATGGGCATGGTCCTTTCCGGGCTCGCGGCTGACCACCAGCTCCCGGCCGGGCACGGTGAGGTCGATACGCACCCGGTAGAGGTTGCCCTGATGGTGGCGGCGCGTGACGGCCTCCAGCACGACACGGCAACCCATGATGCGCTCGTAGAAGCGCTCCAGCTTGGCGGCCTTCTCCCGCACCGCCCGCTCCACGGCCTCGGAGGGCTCCATGTTGCGGAAGGTCACCTGCAGGGGCAGCTGCATACCTCGTCCTCCCTTCGGCTCTCGGGGGTCTCCCCCCTCCTCCAGAGCTATGGCGTCGGACGGTTCCGGTTTCAACCCCTATCCCGCCTGAGCGGCCCTAGTCCGGCGCCAATCCGGCCCCTGGCCAGGAGGCGGCGCAGGAAGGTCAGGGCGCGGGCCTGGATCCCCGGGCGCTCGCCCTCCCGGGGCCCGGCCACGTTCAGGGTCCGCACCCGCTGCCGGCACAACCAGACCCGGGTGGACCGTGCCGCACGAGCCAGGGAGCGGCCCCGCCGGCGGGCCAGATCCACCACCCGGCAAGGGCGGCCCAGGCGCCGGCACCAGCGCAGAGTGAGGGCGGTGCCCCCTCGCGGCGGGCCCCAGGTCAGGATCAGGGTGGCGTCGCTGTCGCGGACGTTGAGCCGGGTGCGCACCGCATAGAGCGGCGAGGGAGCCTCGCGGAGGGGATAGCGGGGCGGGACGGCCCCGTCCTCGGCCCGGCGGCCCCGGGGGCACCAGCCGCCGGCCTCCTGGCCGGCCTCCAGGGCCGCCTCCAGGGCCGCCCGGTCCACACCCGTCTGCCCACCCGAGACCAGACGCTGGGGGAAGGGAGGCCGCAGGCCACAACCAGCACGCCCGGCAACGGTCCCGCCCACGCCCGCCTCAGGCACGCATGCGGAAGCGCCCCTCCAGGGCCTCCAGGCGGCGGGTGATCCCGGTGTACTCCAGCTCGCTCATGGGGAGCATGGCGGCGCCAAAGAAGCCCTGGCGGCGCATCTCCTGGCCTTGCGGGCCACCCGATGGCGCACCGCGTCCCAGAAGGGGTGGGCGAAGGCGTCCACTGGCTCGGTGAGCCGGCCCTCGTGGACACAGAAGGCGGCACAGGAGACCACTGGGGGGCCGTCGAAGTAGCTGATCCCCGCGTTGAGGGGCACGGGCATCAAGGGCATGTGGTGGGAGCCCCGCATCCCGCCGCCCACGAAGTGACCGGTGGCATAGGGGGCGAGGATCTCCCCGGTGGCCGGGAAGTGCTTCTGGGCCCGGACCAGCAGGACGGGATCGTCCTTGCCCACGTACTTGCCGGCGATGTTGTGCAGCCGGGTGGTGGAGGCGGCGGCGGCGATCTCGCCGGCGGCCCGGGACCAGACCGACTCCACCACGTAGCGCTCCGGGTCCCGCAGCAGCGCCGCCAGGTCGTAGAGGTCCTCGGGGGTCTGGAGCTCGATGACCCGGTCCCCTTCAGTGCAAGCCACGTCCATGATCACGAAGCGGAAGCCCTCCCCCAGCTCGGGTGAGAGGAGCAACCCCGAGGTGGTCATGGGATCGGCGAAGGCCAGGTAGAGGGGCAGGTTGTACGCCCCGGGGTCGGTCTTGTCGGCGGCGAAGAAGAGGAAGGGCTCGTTGGGCCGCTCCTCGAAGGCCATCTCGGCCACCGCCGGGCCCATCCCGCGCACGTTGCCCGAGAAGGCCTCCTTGAGCAGGTCCTGGCCGGCCCCGTAGAGGCCCTGGGCTCTGGCCACCTCGGTGCCGGCCCGGAAGGCCTCCCAGGCCAGGGCGTGGACCGCCTCGGCGCCTGGGCCGTGGGTGTGGGTCATGAGGATAGCCACGTCGTCGCCGGTATAGCCCACGTAGTGGTCCAGGATCAGGCCGGCGCCGGCATCGGCCACGTGCCGGCGCACGGCCTCTAGGAGCCTGCGGGAAGGCTGGATGTGGCCCCCGATGGAGCCGATGTCGGCCTTGATGACGGACAGGGTGATTCGCATGGCGCACCTCCCGGCGTCTGCCGCCCGCTGGGCCGCGGCCCTCTGCAGCCCAATATAGGACGGCGCGCCGGGGGCCGCCCCCCGCCGGGACGGGGCTCAGTGGGGCCAGGGCACCTTGAGGGTGAAGGGCAGGGTGTCGGCGTGGCGCCCGCAGCGAAAGGCCACCTCCAGGACCCAATGGCCACCCATGCTGAAGACGCCGGTGCGGCCGTCGTAGCGGCCCTCGGCCCGGGGCATGAGGCGGAACCAGCGCTCGTCGTCCGCCATCTCGTGGTCGGGCATGTACTGGCGCATCCTCACCTCACAGCCATCCACGCCCTCCACCTCACCCCGCAAGATGCGCACTCGAGCCACGGCGTCGCGACCCACTTGGGGCGGGTCGGGCTCGGTGTAGAGCTCCACGCCCAGGGGGCCCGAGTTGCGGGCCTGCACGGTGGGCCCCGGCAGACAGCCCGCCACCGCCAAGGCGCCCGCCGCGGCGGCTCCTGCCAGCAGCCCCCTCAGCCCCATCCGCAGCCCGTCCCTCCTCGCCTTCACGCCGTTGCTCTCCTCTCTTGGCCTCTCTCGCTCCTGCTCCCGAGCATCCCGTGGGGCGGCCCATCCCGCCTCAGGGCCGCTCGATCAGCTCGATGCGGTAGCCGTCCGGGTCCTCCACGAAGGCGATCACCGTGCTGCCGTGCTTCATGGGGCCCGGCTCGCGCACAATCTTCCCGCCCCGCGCCCGGATGGCCTCACAGGTGGCATGGATGTCTTCGACCCCGATGGCGATGTGGCCGAAACCGTTGCCGAGGTCGTAGCGGTCCACGTCCCAGTTGTAGGTCAGCTCCAGCACCGCGTGCTCGGACTCCTCCCCGTAGCCCACGAAGGCCAGGGTGAAGCGACCCTCGGGATAGTCCTTGCGCCGCAGCAGGCGCATCCCCAAGACCTCGGTGTAGAAGCGCAGGGACCGCTCCAGGTCCCCCACGCGGAGCATGGTGTGCAGGATACGCATGGCAGCGGCCTTCCCGGCTCCCCTCTCGAGCGGCGCCCTCCCCAGCGCCGGGCTCAGGAAGTAACGGATCGGACGGGGGCTGTCAAGGAAAGAGCCCAGCAGGGCCCGCGAGGGGAGCCCTCACAGATCCTGACGTCTAGTATCCAGTTTCAAACGCAAGGCGTTGATCTTTATGAAACCTTCTGCATCTTTCTGGTCGTAGGCCCCGGCGTCGTCCTCGAAGCTGCCCAAGGCGGCGTCGTAGAGGCTGTCGGTCTCCGAGCGCCGGCCCACCACCTGCGCCGAGCCCTTGTAGAGGCGCAGGCGGGCCACCCCGTTGACCCGCTCCTGAGTGGCATCAATGAGGGCCTGGAGGGCCCGGCGCTCGGGGCTGAACCAGTAGCCGTTGTAGACCAGGCTGGCGTAGCGAGGCATGAGCTCGTCCTTGAGGTGGGCGGCCTCCCGGTCCAGGGTGATGGACTCCACCGCCCGGCGGGCCTGGAGCAGCAGGGTGCCCCCCGGGGTCTCGTAGCAGCCCCGGGACTTGATGCCCACATAGCGGTTCTCCACCAGATCCACCCGGCCCACCCCGTGCCGGGCCCCCAGCTCGTTGAGGCGCGCCAGCAGGGCGGCGGGCGAGAGGCGCTGACCATCCACCGCCACCGGATCCCCCCGCTCGAAGGCGATCTCCACGTACTCGGGCTCGTCGGGAGCCCGGCGGGGGTCCGCGGTCCAGCGCCACATCTCTGGCTCCGGCTCCCGCCAGGGGTCCTCCAGAGGCCCGCCCTCGTAAGAGATGTGCAGCAGGTTGGCATCCATCGAATAGGGCGAGCCCCCTTGGCGACGCCCCTCGACGGGGATGCCGTGGCGCTCGGCGTAGGCAAGCAGCCGCTCCCGGCCGTGGAGATCCCACTCCCGCCACGGGGCGATGACCCGGATGCCCGGCTTGAGGGCGTGATAGGCCAGCTCGAAGCGCACCTGGTCGTTGCCCTTGCCGGTGGCCCCATGGGCCACGGCGTCGGCCCCGGTGAGCTCGGCGATCTCGATCTGACGCTTGGCGATGAGGGGACGGGCGATGGAGGTCCCGAGCAGGTAGGCCCCCTCGTAGAGGGGGTTGGCCCGGAGCATGGGGAAGACGAAGTCGCGCACGAACTCCTCGCGCAGATCGTCCACGAAGATCTCCCGCACCCCCAGGGCCTCAGCCTTGGCCCGGGCCGGACCCAACTCCTCCCCCTGGCCGATGTCGGCGGTGAAGGTCACCACCTCGCAGCCGTAGGTCTCCTGGAGCCACTTGAGGATCACGGAGGTGTCCAGCCCTCCGGAGTAGGCCAGCACCACCTTGCGCACCCGAGCACTCATGGCCGCGCCCTCCTCAGGCCCCCGCCGCCCGGCCCGCCGGGCGGGCCTGCGGAGCGGAGCGGCGGCTCTTGCGCAACCGCGCGAGCAGGCGGCGGGCCAGCTCGCCGAAGAGCTCGGTCTGGGTCGGGTGGGGATGGATGGCCCAGGCCACCTGCTCCAAGGTCAGGCCCGCCGAGACCATGGCCACCGCCTCGCCCACCAGGGTGTCGGCGTGGTCGGCGAGCAGGTGCACCCCCACGATGCGGTGGCTGGCCCGATCGGCCACCAGCTTGATCAGGCCCTCGGTCTCCCCGGTGATCATGGCCTTGGCCTCGATGCCGAGCGGCACCTTGACCTCCACCGCGTCCACCCCCTTGGCCTTGGCCTGCTCCAGGCTCAGGCCCACGAAGGCCGCCTGGGGGCGGGTGAAGATGACCCCGCAGTCGCGATCTTGATCATAGCGGGCCTCCTCGCCGAGGAGGCTGGCGGCGGCCACCCGACCCTGCTGGGCGGCGGTGTGGGCCAGCATGAGCCCGCCGTTGACGTCGCCTACGGCGTAGATATGGGGCACGTTGGTGCGGCAGCGCTCGTCCACCGGGATGACGCCACCGGCGGTGCGCACGCCGGCCTTGTCCAGCTCCAGCGGCTCGAGCACCGGCCGCTTGCCGGTGGCTAGGAGCACGTGGTCGCAGGCCACGCTCTGCTCCTCGCCCGCCTCGCCGACGCGGAAGCGCAGCCGCATGGCACCTGGCTCGCCCTCGATGCCCAGCACCTGGGCACCGGTGTGGATGCGCAGCCGTGGCTCGGCCTCCAGGATGCGGGTGAGCTGGCGGGCGATCTCGGGCTCGAGCTCGGCCAGGATGCGGTCCCGGGCCTCCACCAGCACCACCTCGGCCCCGAAGTCCTGAAAGATCTGGGCCATCTCCACACCGATGGCCCCGCCGCCCACCACGGCCAGGCGGCGGGGACAGGCCTCCAGGCCCCAGATGG
>WFXX01000287.1 GCA_015490395.1 Gammaproteobacteria bacterium
GGGTGGTGGTGCGCGGGGCCGAGCGCCTGCGCCCTGGCCAGCCGGTGAAGGTCCTGCCCGCCCCGCCCGGCGCGCGGTGAGCCTCCCCCGGC
The DNA here is from genome assembly GCA_015490395.1 of Gammaproteobacteria bacterium. Taxonomy (GTDB): domain Bacteria; phylum Pseudomonadota; class Gammaproteobacteria; order DRLM01; family DRLM01; genus S141-70. The sequence continues at coordinate 93 of WFXX01000287.1, forward strand.
CATGACCGCCCTGCTCCGCGCCTGCCTGGCCAACCCGGTGGCTGTGGCCGTGGGCTGCCTGCTGGCCCTGCTCTTCGGCACCCTCTCCCTGACCCGGCTCCCCATCCAGCTCACCCCGGAGGTGGAGGAGCCCGAGATCACCATCACCACCCGCTGGCGGGCGGCGGCCCCCGAGGAGGTGGAGGCCGAGATCCTCGAGCCCCAGGAGGACGCCCTCCGCGGCCTGCCCGGGCTGGTGCGCCTGCAGGCCACGGCCAGCCGGGGCCAGGCCCAGATCGTGGCCCGCTTCGCCGTGGGCACCGACCTGCGCCGGGCCCTGGTGGAGATCCTGGGACGGCTCAACCAGGTCCCGGGCTATCCCGAGGACGCCGAGGAGCCGGTGATCAGCTCCATGGGCGCCGAGAGCCGCCCCATCGCCTGGTTCATCGTCAAGCCCCTGCCCGGCAACGACCGGCCCATCGCCAGCTATCAGGATTTCCTGGAGGACGTGGCCCAGACCCGCTTCGAGCGCGTGCCCGGCGTGGCCCGCTCCGAGGTGCGCGGCGGTCGGGGCCGGGAGGTGCGCATCACCTTCGACCCTTACCAGGCCGCCGCCCTGGGGATCGAGCTGCCCGAGGTCGCCGAGCTGGCCGGCGGGGCCGAGGACGTCACCGCCGGCTTCCGGGATCTGGGCCGGCGGCGCTACACCGTCCGCCTCGCCGGATCCTACGGCCTGGAGGGCCTGCGCGACCTGATCCTCGCCTGGCGAGAGGGGCGCCCGGTGCGCCTGAGGGACGTGGCCGAGGTGGCCGTCACCTTGCAGGACCGGGACGCCTTCGTCATCCAGAACGGGGAGCCGGCCATGGCCGTCAACGCCCACCGGGAGACGGGCGTCAACGTGCTGCGAGTGATGGCGGGGCTGCGCCAGGCCGCCGCGGAACTGCGCGAGGGGCCCCTCCGGCGCGCCGGCCTGTCCTTCCAGCAGGTCTACGACGAGACCCAGTACATCCGCCGGGCCATCGCCATGCTCCAGGGCAACCTGGGCCTGGGCGTGCTGCTGGCCGTGGGGGTGCTGTGGTGGTTCGTGCGCCGGCTCCGGGCCACCCTGCTGGTGGCCTTGGCCATCCCCCTGTCGCTGGTGACCAGCTTCGCCGCCCTGGATGCCTTCGGCCGCACCTTGAATGTGATCTCCTTGGCCGGCCTGGCCCTGGCCGTGGGCATGGTGCTGGATGCGGCCATCGTGGTGGTGGAGAACATCGTGCGCCTGCGCGAGCAGGGCCTCGGGGCCGGCGAGGCGGCCCTCGAGGGCACCGCCCAGGTCTGGCCTGCGCTGCTGGCCTCCACCGCCACCACCGTGGCCATCTTCCTGCCCGTGGTCTTCCTGCGGGACGAGGCCGGCCAGCTCTTCGCCGACCTGGCCCTGGGGATCGCCGCGGCCGTGACCGTCTCGCTGGTGCTGGCCGTGACCGTCATCCCCACCGCCGCCCGCGGCTGGCTGGGCCGCGGGGCCCTGCGCGACCCCCACGGAAGCCGTTGGGACGCCTTGGCCCGGGGCATCGTGCGGGCCACCGACACCCCTGCCCGACGCGCCGCCTGGATCCTGGGCCTGCTAGCGGCGGCGGGCGCGGGCACCTGGGCCCTGCTGCCCAAGGCCGACTACCTCCCCGAGGGCAACCGCAACCTGGTCTTCGCCTTCATCCTGCCGCCGCCCGGGACCAACATCGACACCCTGGAGCGGGAGATGGGGCAGGTGGTGGCCGAGCGCATGGCCCCCTATCTGGCCGGCGAGCGTCAGCCCAAGGTGCGCGACTACTTCTTCGTCGCCTTCGGCCGCGGCGCCTTCATGGGCGCCCGGGCCGAGGACCCCGAGCGCACCGGCGAGCTGGTGGGCATCGTCAACCGCGTCCTGCAGGGCTTTCCCGACACCATCGCCTTCGCCCGCCGCGCCTCCCTCTTCGGCGGGCTGGGGGCCGGGCGCACCATCGACGTGGACCTCCAGAGCCGGGACGTGCCGCGCCTGCTGGAGGCCGCCCGCGCCGCCTTCGGCCTCATCCACCGCGCCCTCCCCGGGGCCTCGGTGCGCCCCCTGCCCGGCCTGGACCTGGCCCAGCCCGAGCTGCGCCTGATCCCCGATGAGGCGCGCCTGCGCGAGGCCGGCTGGGACCGACGCACCCTGGCGCGCGTGGCCCGCGCCCTGGGCGACGGGCTCCTGGTGGGCGAGCACTTCGACGGGCGCGAGCGCCTGGACGTGATCCTCAGGGCCCAGCCCTGGGCCACGCCCGAGGAGCTCGCCGCCCTGCCCCTGGCCACGCCCGGGGCCGGCATCGTCCCCTTGGGCGAGCTGGCCCGCGTGGTGCGCACCGCCGGCCCCGAGCAGATCCGGCGCATCGACCGCCGCCGCACCGTGACCCTGCGCGTCAGCCCGCCCGAGGGGCTGTCCATCGAGGAGGCCCTGGAGCGGCTGCGCCGGGAGGTGGAGCCCGAGGTCCGGCCCCTCCTGCCGGAGGACGGCGAGATCCGCTACACCGGCACCGCCGACAAGCTCCGCACCGCCCTCGCCGGCATGGCCGGCAGCTTCGCCCTCGCCGTGGCCATCCTGTACCTCCTGATGAGCGCCCTGTTCCGGTCCTTCCGGGACGGCCTGCTGGTGCTCCTCACCCTGCCCCTGGCCACCGTGGGCGGCGTCGCGGCGCTGCGCCTGACCAACCTGGTGACCTTCCAGCCCATGGACCTGCTCACCATGATCGGCTTCGTCATCCTCCTCGGGCTGGTGGTCAACAACGCCATCCTCCTGGTGCACCAGACCCGCGTCGGCGAGCGCCAAGGGTTGCCCCGCAGCGAGGCCGTGGCCCGCGCCGTGCGTCTGCGCCTGCGGCCCATCCTCATGACCACCCTGACCAGCATCTTCGGGATGCTGCCCCTGCTATTGATGCCGGGCGCGGGCACCGAGCTCTACCGCGGTATGGCCGCCGTCATCGTGGGCGGCATGGCCGTCTCCGCCGCCTTCACCCTCCTGCTGCTGCCGGCCCTCCTTCGGCTCGGAACCGGACAAAGAGTGCCGGCCTGAGGCTGCAGCGCCAGGCCCGCCGGTTCGGTGGAGAGATTCCGGCGCCCCTCAACGGCACCGGGGCAGGCGATGCCGCAGGCCAGTCGCATGACGTGGGTAGAGGGTGGCGCGCCGCCCCGGGCACTGGGGCCACGGGAGAGCACGGTGCCGCGCGAGGATTCGGCACCCGCGCGCTGCAGCTAGCGCAAGAGGATGAACAGGGCCCCCTCGCCGCGGCGGACGTTGAGCAGAAGGCTGCCCCGCGCCCGGCGGACCTCCTGGCGAAAGCGCTCCAGGTCCGGTACCGGTCGGCGGTTGACCGAGACCACCACGTCCTTCTCGCGCAGGCCCGCCCGCCAGGCGGGACTGCCCACCTCGACGGCGCGCACCATCACTCCCTCGACGCGCCCATGCAGGGGAGAATCCTCCGGGATGGGCCCGAAGAGCGCCCCGGCCAGGCGCTCGTCCAGGGCGCCGCCACGGATGGAAACCTCCTTCGGCGCCTCGATGACCGCGGTCAGGGTCAGGCGGCGGCCGTCGCGCAGCACCTCCAGCCGCACCCGCTTGCCCACCCGCACCAGGCCGATGGCGGTGCGCAGCTCGGCGGCGTTCTTCACCGGGCGGCCGTCCACCGCCACCACCACGTCTCCCGGCCGCAGCCCTGCCCGCTCCGCGGGCGAGCCTTCGGCCACCTGGGCCACCACGGCGCCTTGGGTGGCCTCGATGCCGAAGGCCTGGGCCAGGTCCGGGGTCAGGTCCTGGATGTAGACACCCAGGCGGCCACGGCGCACCTCGCCGTACTCGATGAGCTGGGCCATCACCTCCCGCGCCATGGCCACGGGGATGGCAAAGCCAATACCTACGTTGCCCCGGGCCGGTGAGAGGATGGCGGTGTTGATGCCCACCAGGCGCCCCTCCAGGTCCACCAGGGGGCCTCCGGAGTTGCCCGGGTTGATGGAGGCGTCGGTCTGGATGAAGTCCTCGTAGCCCTCGATGCCCAACCCGGAGCGACCGAGAGCGGAGACGATGCCGGAGGTCACCGTCTGACCCAGCCCGAAGGGGTTGCCGATGGCCACCACGAAGTCCCCTACGCGCAGCCCATTGGAGTCGCCGAAGCGGATGGCGGTCAGATCCTCGGCGGGGATCTGCACCACGGCCACGTCCGTCTCGGGATCGGAGCCCACCAAGCGGGCGTCGAAGGAGCGGCCGTCGTGCAGGGTCACCACGATCTTGTCCGCCTTGGCGATGACGTGGTGGTTGGTCAGCACATAACCCCTCTCTGCGTCCACGATGACCCCGGAGCCCAGGCTCTGGGTGCGCCGGCGGCGGGGCTGGCTGGGGATGTCGAAGAAGCGGCGGAAGAAGGGGTCCTCGAAGAGCGGGTTGCCCTGGATGACCACGTGCCCCACGGTGGCGATGTTCACCACCGCGGGCAGCACCCGCTCCAGCATGGGAGCCAGCGTGGGCAGCTCCCGCCCCTGCTCGTCCACCGGAGGCATGCCTGCCCCTGCCAGATCTGCCGTCACGGCCAACAGGAGCAGCAGGCTTGCTTGCAGCATCTTCATCCGTCGATCACCCGCGGGCGCCCTTGTCAGCTATCTCCCTATCCCGATGCAGCACTCGCCGGCCCTCACCCTCGGCCTCAGCCTCGTCGGCCCGCCGCTTCGCGGTCCGGGCATCGCCGTCGAGCACCAGCCAATAGACCACCCCCAAGGCCACGGTAGCCGCTGCCAATCCGCCCACCGTGGCCGGCCCGGTCTTGCTGACATCCAGGACGATGAACTTGCGGGCCAGGGCCAGGAGGGCGATGAGGATCACCGTGCGCACCTGGATGACACTGCCCCGGCGGGCCCCCACCCGGAGGATGGAATGGCCGAACTCCATAGCGATGAGCAAGGTCATCATCCCGCCGAAGACGAGCTGGAAGCTCTGGTGGCTGAGAGGATTGAAGGTCCCTTGGACGACGAGACGCAGCACGTCAGAGACCAGCTGCAGCAGGGCCGCGGCCACCACCAAGGCGATAATGCCCATAAAGACCAGGGCCACGGTCTGCTCGAAACGCTCGTAGAAGGTCATCCCCGGCCAGGCACGCCGGGTCTCGCGAAATAGGCCGCGCCAGGGGCTCATCCCTCCTCCCCTCCTGAGACTCCTGGGAAGGCCCCGATGTTACTACGCCGGATCGGCCTGCGCCACGCCGGCCGCCCGGGGCTCACCGCCAGCAGTACGCGGTGTTGTCTGTGCCCCCGCTGTCCTGGGCCAGCTGGCGCAGGGTATGGTCCAAGGTGAAAACCGCGCAGTCGGTATCTCCCGCTTGGCCGCTGCCCGCCTTGGGCTTGGCGGTCAGGGTGTACGTAGTGGGGGTGACAGTGGCGGTGATCTCGTAGTAGCCCTGGGGAGAGTCCTGCGGGAAGGTGGGGCAGGAGGAAGCGGTGTAATCGTTAGACTCGGTGTAGCAGCGCTCCATCTGCTGGGCCAGGTTCATCAGGGCCGCGGTGGCATCGGCCCGCCGCGCCTTCATCACCTGGTCCCGGTAGGAGGGATAGGCGATGGCCGCCACGATGGCCAGGATGGCCACCACGATCATCAGCTCCAGCAGGGTGAATCCCCCCTGCTGCCCGCGCACCCTCATTGGCGCACCTCCTCCAGGCGGCGCAGCAGCTCCGGCGGTGGGGGCGGAAGCAAGGGCGCCCCCTCGGGCAGCACTGTGACTGCCGCCACCCGGTAGCTGCCTCCTCGGGCCTCCAGGCGGCAGCGCAGGCGCATGCCCGGCTTGAGCTCATAGAGGCTGCCCCGGGAGCCGTTGGGCAGGACGATCTCCGCCCCCGGGGCCACCGGGAGCTGCTGGTCGCTCAGCCAGAGCTGGCGCGCGGCCGGATCGACCCGTTCCAGCACCCCCACCACCAGACCCGCGGTCGCCGCCTGCGCCGGACGTGGCAGGACCACGGCTCCCACCGCCGTCGAGGCCAGGAGCACCAGCACTACCCCTACGATACGCTTGCCGATTCCTCTTTCGCTCATGGACGCAGCTCCTTCCAGGATAGCCTGCCGGTGCCGGCACCCCCCAGGGCCTCCACCTCCCGCACGTCGATGGTGCTACCCCCGGTGGTCTTGGTGCCGGCGGTATACTGCTTGTTTCCCAGGAAGGCAGGGCTGGTGGGCAGGCCCTGGGTAAACTGCTGCCCCCCGGCTGCGGCTTGCAGGCTGCCGTCACTCACCAGGTCGGCCGCATCCACCTGCCCGTCGCCATTGTAGTCGAAGGCCGGCTGCTGGGGCCTGCCCCCCGTGTCGATGCGCAGGGACATGAGCCAGCCGTCCCCGCCGTAGGTGCAGGGCGAGCTGTCGGGGATGGTGGTGTTGAAGTAGACCAGGTCCCCGCGCACCACCGGGTCGGTGACCACCCGCTCCCCGGCTACTGGCAGGTCCAAGTACCAGCCGTACTGCCTGGGCCCGCTCGCCCCCGCATAATCCACCGGATGGTCCGTGGGCACGCGCACGTCGGGAGGAAAGCCTGCCAGCAACGTCTGGGCCTGGAGGTGGCTCCGGGTGCGTCCTGGCCGCCCACGGTCCCAGACCGCATAAAAGCTCTGGGCGCTGGTGTCCGCAGGATCCCCGAGGGCCAGATACTGGCCCGTGCCGAAGAGCACCAGCACGTTGGGCTCGTTGCCGGCATCGGGTTCGCTGGGGTGCTTCACCACCACCGGCTGGGTGGTGATGGGCTGGCCCGGCGTGCTGAACAGAGGCAGGCCGCCGCCGAAGGCCAGCTTCCAGGACTTGGTGCCAGCCCCGGAGAAGTCGAAGGCCCAGAGGTTGCCGAAGAGATCGCCGGCATAGGCCCGGTCGGCCACCCCGTCGCCATCCAGGTCCACCACCGCGGGTGGGCCTAGGCCGTTGCGGTTGGACGGGCTCCCCACACCCGTGCTGATCTTCACGTAATCGAAGCCCGGAACCCAATTCCCATCCAGCCCGCCATCCAGGAACAGGATGAAGAGCTGCGCCTCGCCGCTGCCGCCCGGATCGTCGTTGTAGCCATTGCCGAAAATAGCTGCCCAGCGCCCGTTAGGCATCATGGCGATGGTGGGCCGGCTGAAGGTGTACCCAAGATCAGGATCGTCACCCGCGTCGAACTCCCATAGCACCAGCTCGGCGGCCTTGGCTTCCGAGAACTGGCTGGGATCGGTGACGTCCAGCGCGAACAAGCCCCGGCCGCCGGCCCGTAGGCCGCCGACGAGCACCGTGCGCCAGGCAGCGGGCCCGCCCGGCTGGACTGGCATGTACACATCGGAGACCGTGGGGGTCAGATCCACGTAGTAACGGTGCTGGTAGGCCGGATCGGTCAGGTAGTGGAGCCCCTTGCCCAGCCCGGCATCGTAGAGGCTACCCGGCACGTAGGCCAGGACCTCCCGACCGGTGGCGGCGTCGAAGCCGTGCAGCATCCCGTCGTTGGCCCCCACGTAGACCACCCCGGGCCTGGAGGCCTGGGCAGCCTTGAAGGCGCTATAGGGCGTGCCGGTAGGAAACGGAGCGGTGGCGGGCCAGTCGAGCTCGGGGGCGCCCACGTAGACCGGTCCGGAGTGGACGATATCGCCCAGCCGCGAGCGGCGGCTCCTGAAGCCGTAGCCGGCGCCCTCGTTGGTGCGGTCGCCGCGCAGGAAGGCCAGCCGGGCCTGCCCCACCGCCGCTGGATCCAACCCACCGTTGGGGTTGGTGCGCAGATCGTCCCTCTGGGCCTGGTTCAGGTCGCCCCAGCGGAAGGGCACCCCGTCATTGCCGTCGAAGGTCAGGATCACCCGCGGATCGGCAGCCAAGTCCCGACTGTCGAGCAGCGCGGCGGCACTCCAGCGGGGGTTGGCCTGCACGGTCCCGGTGGCCGGGTCCAACGGATAGGCCAGCAGGTCCCCGCCCCAACCGTCGCTGTTGAACAGGGCCAGATACAGGTCGGTGTTCGTGCCCAGGGAGGTGCTGTTGAAGGCCACAGCCGCAGCCGCCCCCACCCGGGCCGATATGTCCGCCAGGTAGGCCAGCAAGGTGCTGGCCAGCTGCTGGGGATCCTGGGCAGCCAGGAAACGCCCGCGGCCGTTGAAGGCGGCGTGCCAAAGGTCGTCGATCTTCTCCGGATCGCCGGCGTGGGCGTTCGGCCATGCGAAGCCGGGGGAGGTGGGATCGTCCACCGCCGGATCTAGGGTGCCCGTCACGCCGAAGGCTACCCCGAAGGTCACCAGATGCTGGTGGGTGGCGTTGTCGATGCCCGGGACCACGGGTACCTGGTCGCTGAGGGAAGGGGCGAGGTCCCGCTCGTAGTAGTGCATGGCCACGTCGGCCAGGGTGTCGGACTGGCCGTCGGCATAGGGCGGCCCGTCGAAGGCGGTATTGCCGTCGCCGTCGGCATTGCCCACTCCGGGGCCTACGATGTCGTTCCAGAAGCCGTCGGTGAGGACCACCGCGAAGTTCTGCTGGCAGGTACCCCCACTCCCGGCGGGCAGGATGGGGCTGGGCTCCGGCTCCAGGCCCTCGAAGAGCCTGCCCAGCCGGTGCAGGGCGTGGCGAGCCGGTGTCCCCGGGCAGCCGAATCCGCCCCCGCAATGGATGGGCGCGTTGTAGGCGTCCACCAAAAGATGCTCTTTCTGTGCCGGATCGCTCATGCTGGCCGCATTACGCACCAGACCAGCGTTGTAGAGTGCCAGCCCCATCCGCTTGGCGCTGCTGCCGGTGATCACCTCGCCTATGGCCGCCTTGGCCGCGTAACCCCGCTTGCGGTAGTAGGTGTACCAGTTGGCGAAATTCTGGATCTCCTCGGCGTAGGTGCAGATGGGGGCTGCCGCACAGTCGGAGCGGTTAGGCCCTCCTAGGTAGGTGGGCGTGGAGGGCTCGATACGTACGAGGATATGCTGGTCGCTTGGGTCCACCTGGCCATTGCCGTCGGTGTCCACCCAGCGGTAGTACTCGGCCGGGAAGATGGTGTCCCAGAACCAGCTGGCCGCGCCGGTGTTCTGGTTCCAGGTGAAGTTCATGAAGGTGTGGGCGACAGTCAGGTCCAGAGTCCCGGCCCCTGGGTCATTGGGATCGGCCGGGGCCGCCGTGGGCGGGGCGTCCTGGTAGAGGGGCTGGCCGGAGGCGTCGGTGCCGGGCCAGGGGCGGTAGGTCACCTCCGGGTTGTAGTACAGGACATTGTAGTGATGGGTGCGCGTGACCCAGGCGTCGGGGATGGAGGCCTCGGAGGCCACCGTGTACGGCATCCAGGGAAAGGGCAGCATCTGGTCCAGCCCGTTGTTGGGGCTGGGGAACATGTAGTAGTTACCGCCCCAGCCTTGGATCACGGGAACCCCGCTGGGCTCGCCAGCCACCATGGTCTCCCATTCCATGCTCCCGGAGTCGTCCAGGAGAAACATAACGTTGGGCTCCACAGCGGAGCTGAGGAACAGAGGACTCTGGGCCAGGGTCCCGGGCTTGCCCCAGGCCATGCCCGGGGCACTCACCCAGAGGGCGCTCAATAGGCTCAGCAGCAGCTTGCGCATAGCCACCTCCGCTCTCTTCGCACCCCGGCGCGGCGCTCAGGGGCCCAGCTGGCCCCAGGAGAGTCGCCCGGTGCGAGCGCCGCCCAAGGGACGCACGGCACGCACCTCGATGCCGCTGCCGTCCCGGGTGCCGCTGCCGGCAAGATAGGCGCGGTCGTCCCGGAAGGCGGTCTCAGCGACCAGCCCGGGCTCGGTGCGGCGCCCGCCCGGCGCCGCTATCTCCAGCTCCCTATCGTCATCATCGGCCTCCTCCTCCAGCAGCTCCACCAGGTCCCCCGGGCCCACACGCCCGTCGCCGTCGAGATCGATGGCCGGGGCCTCAGGGCGCCCGCCGTTGACCAGCCGCAGCGCCATCAGCCAACCCCGGCCGCCGAAGGCACAGGGGGCCTGGCTGGGAACCACCGTGCTGAAGAAGACCAGGTCGCCGCGCACCTGCGGGGCGCTCACCACGCGCTCCCCCTTGGCGGGCAGGTCCAGGTACCAGCCGTACCGGCGCGGACCCTCGGCGCCGGCGTAGTCCACCGGCTCGTCGCTAGGCACCCGCACCTCTGTCGGAAAGCCCTCCAGCAGGTGCTGCTCCTGCAGCCGGGAACGGTCCAGCCCGCCGTCGCCCCGGTCCCAGATCCCATAGAAGGCCTGGGGGGAGGCATCGGTCCGGTCGGGCTCGACCAAGAAGCGCCCAGTGCCGAAGAGCACCAGCACGTTGGGGCGGTTGGCGGGCACCGTGGGCACCACGGGATGGCGCACCACCTCGGGCCGGGCGGTGATGGGCTGGCCCGGCGCGGTGAACAGGGGCTCCGGATGGGCCGGGGTGCCATGGGCCACCCCCCAGCGGGCCGGGTCGGAGGCCGAGAGGTCGAAGGCCCAGAGATGGCCCTGCAGGTCGCCCGCGTAGACCCGGTCGGCCACGCCGTCGCCGTCCAGGTCCACCACCGCAGGCTCGCCCAGGCCGTTGGGGCTGTCGGTGCCGCCCGCGCCGGTGTCCAGCACCACGTAGTCCTGACCCAGGGTCCAGCTGCCGTCCAGGCCACCGTCCAGAAAGAGGACGAAGAGCTTGGCCCGCCCGCTGACCTGGGGCTGACCCGGCACGACCTGAGGTGGGTAGCCGTTGCCGAAGAGAGCCGCCCATCGGCCGTTGGGGAGCAGGGCCACGGTGGCCCGGCCCAGGACGTGCCCCAGATCCGGGTCGTCACCGGCGTCAAACTCCCAGAGCACCAGGGAGCTGGCCTCTTCCTCGGAGAACCGGGATGGGTCGGTCACATCCAGAGCGAACAGGCCCCGCCCGCCCCCGCGCAGCCCACCCAGCAGCACCGTCCGCCAGGCGGACCCAGCATGCCGCCCTGGGATGAAGGCATCGGAGACAGTCAGCGGCATGTCCACATAGTAGCGGTGGGTGTAAGCCGGATCTGTGAGGTAGTGCAAACCCTGTCCCACCGCCGTGGAGGCCAGAGAGGCGGGCACGTAGGCCAGGAGCTCCTCGCCGGTGGCCGCGTCGAAGCCATGCAGCATCCCATCGTTAGCCCCTACGTAGACCATCCGCCGGCGGTCGCGCTGCGCCTCCTTGAAGGCGCTGTACGGAACGGCCTCGGGGAAGGGGGCCCGGTCCGGCCAGGCCAGCTCGGGCGCACCCACGAAGACGGGGGTGGCGTGCACGATGTCCCCCAGCCGGGAGCGCCGCACCCGCAGGCCCCAGGCACCACCTTCCTGGCCGCGGTCGCCCCGCAGCCAAGCCAACCGGGCCCTTCCCGCTGCCTCCTCCTGCAGGCCGCCAGCCGGTCCGGTACGCAGGTCCTCTTTCAGGCTCTGGGGCAGGCTCTCCCAGCGGAAGGGGACGCCCCGCTGGCCGTCATAGGTGAGGATGGTCCGCGGGCGCTGGCTCAAGGACCGGGCGTCCAGGCGCTCGGCGGCGCTCCAGCGCGGATCGCCCAGGGGCCGGCCGTTGTCCCGGTCCAGGGGATAGGCCAGCAGATCCCCGCTCCAGCCGTCGGTGTCAAAGAGGGAGAGGTAGACGTCAGTGCCCTCTCCTTCCTCCCGGCCGCTGAAGGTCACGGCCGCTGCGCTGGCTCGGCCCCGCTCGCTGATCTCGGCTAGATAGGTCAGCAGGGCGTTGCGTAGGGCCTGGGGATCCATGGCCGGAATAAAACGCCCCCGCCCGTTGTAGGCCGCGTGCCAGAGGTCGTCGATACGGGCGGGGTCGTTGGCCACGAACTGGTTGGCGTTGGGGAGGATGGTGGGCCAGCTGAAGCCCGGGGCGGTGGGATCGTCCCGCTCTGGGTCCAGGTTCCCCTTGACCCCGAAGGAGACCGCAAAGGTCACCAGGTGCTGGTGGGGGGCCTCGTCCACCCCGGGGATGGGCGGGACCTCATCTGGCAGGTCCGGGCGCAGGTCCTTCTCGTAATAGCGCATGGCCACGTCGGCCAGTGTCCCCGAGCTGCTGTCGGCGTAGGGCGGTCCGTCGTAGGGCGTGTCGTTGTCGCCGTCCTCGTTGCCGATGCCCCAGGGCTCGGGCCCGTCCCACCAGCCGTCGGTGACGATCACGGCGAAGTTCTGCTGGCAGGTGCCGCCTTGCTCCTCCGGCAGGATAGGGGAGGCCAGGCCCTCGGCCTCCAGCTCCCCGGCAAAGAGCCACCCCACGCTTTGGAGAGCCCGACGGGTGATGGTCCCGGGGCAGCCGTCATATTGGTTGAGGCAAGTGATGGGGCTGGCGTAGAGGGCCTGAAGCAGACCGGCGCGCTCAGCAGGATCATCCATCCCCGCCACCTGACGACCCAGACCCCGGTCGATGCGCCACAGGCCAAGACGCAGGCTGGTGCTGGAGGCAATCACCTGGCCGAGCGCCGCCTTGGCCGCGTAGCCCCGCTTGCGGTAGTAGGTGTACCAGTTGGCGAAGTTCTGGATCTCCTCGGCATAGGTGCAGATGGGGGCGGCGGCGCAGTCGGAGCGGTTGGGACCGCCCAGATAGGTAGGGGTGGAAGGCTCGATGCGCACCCGCTCGCGCCCGTCGTCTGCGTCCACCACCCCGTCGCCATCGGTGTCGGTCCACCGGTAGTACTCCGCCGGAAAAAGCTCGTCGAAGAAGTAGTAGTTGCTGGTCAGTCCCCAGCCCTGGTTGAGATACTGGTGGGTGACGGTGAGATCCAGGGTCCCCGCTGCGGGGTCATTGGGGTCGGCGGGAGCCGCCGTGGGCGAGGCGTCCTGATAAAGCGGTCGGCCCGAGGCGTCGGTGCCGGGCCAGGGCCGGTAGGTCACCTCTGGGTTGTAGTAGAGCAGGTTATAGTGGTGGTTGCGCAGCCGCCAGGTGCTCGGCTCCTGCTGCACCGAGGGAGCCACATAGGGGTGATAGCCCTCAGGCAGGCCAGCCTCCTTGCCATTGTTGGGGCTAGGGAAGAGGTAATAGTTCTGGTACCAGCCGCTGGCCAAAGGCAAGCCCTGGCTGCCCTCGGTCACCATGAATTCCCACTCCATGCTCCCGGAGTCGTCCAGGAGGAACATGACGTTGGGCGGAACGGCGGTGCCCAAGAAGAGGGGAGCCTGGGCCGGTGGGGGCATGCCGTTAGGGCTGGCCAAACCGGGGACCAGCACCAGGACGAAGGCGGCTGCGAGCCAGCATCCGGCCAAGACTGGGTGTCGGCCGCGCGTGGCAGCAAGGACCGCTTCCATGAATGCGCGCCTCTTGATCAGAACCTGCGCCCGTAGTGCTCCTGAAGGAGCACCCGGGTGCCGGGACCGCCCCCGACGGCCTCCACGGTGATCCGAAACAGCTGCACCCCTCCCGCCTGCGCCTGACCATAGCCACCGATGTTCAGGCTGCCCCCTGTGGCCCCGCCCGTCTGCCCGAGATGCTTGATGATGTAGCGGGGCTGGCGGGCCACCCCGGGCAGGCTCCCCGAGTAGGCCTGGGAGGACCCGGCGCCCCAGGTGGCCGGATCCAGATAGTTCGGCTCCGGATCGGACTGCCCCAGCAGCCCGCCGGTGCCGTCGAAGACCGACACGGAGGCCACACCCTCCACGAAGGCCTCCGCATCCCGCAGGGCGGTCTCCGCGGCCTGGAAGGCCAGGTTGTAGTCGCGGAAGTTGCCCGCCATGCGCTCCTCCAGGGTGGTGCTGCGCGTACCCGCCAGGGCCAGCACAGTGAGCACCAGGAGCACCAGGAGGGACACCACCAGCGCCGAGCCCCGTGCCCGGGCGCCGCTCCAGCCGCTCCACCGTGCTCCGCGCATAGGCTCCTCCTCAGCTGGTCCGGTTGCGCAGGGTCACCGTGGCGGTGAAGCTGCGCCGCAGCCTCCGGTCCCCAAAGGCGGTGACTTGGCGCGTCAGCCCATCCTCCAGGGAGCGCAAGCGCACAGTCACACGCACCGCCAGCACCCGACTCATATCCAGGGCAGGGTCGTTGGCGGGGACGTAGCGGTTGACGGCACCATCGCCGTCGGTGTCCTCGCCGTAGAGGACTTGGAGGTCCTCCACCCCCTCCACCAGCTCCTGGGCAGTGCCGTTGACGGTGCGGAACAGGCTGGGCTGGCCGCGCAGACCTGTCTGGACGTCGTAGACGATCTCCTGGGCTCGAAAGACCTGGGCGTCCGTGCCGTAGGCCTTGGACAGGCTCGCGCTCAGGTTCCCCGGCTGGCCCACGCCGGCATTGTGCACCAATTGCCCCGAGCCGCTGGGGTTGGCGTTGGTGACCTGGAAGATATCCCCCTGGGTGCAGTCGGCGACCAGCACCAGATCGAACTGCCGCAATCCGTTGCCCGGGGCCACCTTGAGGTCGGCCGAGGGCTGCGGCATGGGCTGGGTCAGGACCAAGGAGGCGCCAGCGGCCCCACGCAGGATCAGGGTATCGGGTGTGCTGCCCCCCTCAGTGCCAGAGAGGCCCCCGGCGGCGAAATCCACGAAGCCTGCGCCGGCGGGATCCAGGCCGTTGGTCACCTGCGCCGGCCGGCCGTGGCAGCCCCAGAAGTCGGCCATGCGCAGGTCGCGCGAGAGCGCATCCAGGGCAAAGCGGCCGGCCTCCTGCAGGCGGGCCTGGGCCTCCTGGAGACGGTAGGCCTGGCGGGTGCCGGCAAGGACCTGGAGCACGCCGGCCAGGAGCAGCAGGCCCACGGTGATGGCCACCATGAGCTCCACCAGCCCGAAGCCGCGCTGGCCCTTCACGGCTGCGCCTCCAGGGTGAAGCACATCAGCCCGGCAGGGCAGCCCGGGGCGGTCGCCCCCCGCTCGTCCCAGGCCACCGTCACGCGGAAGCGATTGCCGTTGCGGCTCACCGTGCCCTGGCCAGCGGGCAGCGCCCCGGCGATGGCCTGTTGCCACTGGTAGGCATCGTGCTGAGCCAGCAGGGTGGGGCTGCACCCGGCCTGGATGCAGCCGGGATCCGATACCGGCCCCTGGATGGCGTCGTAGGCACCGGCCTGCACGCCTGCGGGATTGGCCCGCATGCGATCGAGGATGTCGTAGGCCAGGACCACCGCTTGGCTGCGCAGGTAGGCCTGGTGCGCGTTGCGCTGGCCGGCGGCCTGCAACCCCGCCAGGCCCAGCAGGCCCACCGCCAGCACCACGACGGTGACCAGCACTTCCATGAGGCTGGTGCCGCGGCAAGCTCGCATGGCGCACCTCCCGCTCAGGGCGTGCAGCTGGTAGCCCCGGCTGCAGGCGCCTCCAGGATGCTCAATCGCCCCGATGGGGAGAGGACCAGGCCGCGGGCCTGGCTGCCGAAGCCCCGGTCGTCGCAGAGCACCAGCAGGCCAGCCTGCATGCCGCGGGTGGCCCCCGTGGGGCCGAAGGAGAGGGCATCGCGCAGGGCGCTGTCGCCTCGCAGGGTCACCGATCCCTGCAACGCCCCCTGCACGGCCAGCAGCTCCTCGGCCGGCTGGCGCTGGCCGTCGCCGTCGGCATCCACGAAGACCAGCCAGCCCTGCTCCCAGCCGCCGCCGGCGGTGCAGGCCTGTCCGTCGGCGCTCTTGCAGAGGCTGACCACCGCGGCCCGCTTGATGGCTTCCGAGCGAGCCAGGGCTACGGCGGTGGCGAAGGCGTTGGCGCTGGTGGCCAGGCGGTTGTCGCGCACCAAGTTCCCGAAACCGGGTACCGCCAAGGTGAGCAGGACGGCGGCCACCGCCAAGGTGACCAGCAGCTCCACCAGGGTGAAGCCGCGCTGCCTGCCCTCTCGCCGCACCCTTGCCATGCCTTCGCCTCGACCGGGACTCCCTGCACGCTATCGGCAGGGCGCGCCGCCCTCTTGAGCGGCGCCGTGCCCCCCGACACCCACCGGCCGGGCCCGGAAAGGGGCCTTAGAGCAGCATGTCCGGGACAGGGAGAGAAGACCGTGACGCGGTGCACGCCGCGGACGTGACCGGCGTCACGGAACGGGCCGTCAGAGGCGGGGGCGATGATCCAGAAGCCGGAAACCCGGCAGCGGCCCGCCCGGGCCCCGTCGCAAGGCCAGGACCTTGAACAGCTCCCCCATCTCATGGGGGAGGGTCAGCCGCTTGGCCGCCTGAGCCAGACGCAAACGCTCGGGCTCCGGTGCTCCGGTCAGCAGCTCCCCGAGCCCAGCGTCAGCCAGAAAGGCCCCCTGGGGGGTGAAGCCAGCCACCTCCAGGCCGGCCTCGACGCCGGCCTCGGCGAGGGCGGTGAAGTCTACGTGGGCGGTCAGGTCCTGCAGGCCCACCAGCACCAGCGGGTCGGGATGGGCCCGGTGGCGGTAGTGGCACATGAGGGTGCCCTCGGCACGTTGGGGATGGTAGTACTCGTGACGAGGGAAGCCATAGTCGATGAGCAGCATCAGCCCCCGCTCCAGGGCCTGGCCCAAGGTCCGCACCCAGGTCTCGGCGACCAGGCCCACCTCGGAGGCGTAAGGCCTAGGGAGCCCCGCCGCCAGGGCCCGGACCCGCTGCGCCAGGTGCGTATCCTCCAGGGGCAGGCGCGCCCAGGCGAAGCGCCCCCCCTCCCAGGTCACCCCAAGCTCCCAGGCGCCCTCCTCATCCAGGAGAAAGCGGTGGCAGGGCAGGGCGTCCAGCAGCTCGTTGGCCACCACCACCCCGTGTAGCCGCTCCGGAGGGGCTTGGAGCCAACGGACCCTCGTGGCGAGCGTCGGATGCTCCAGGGCCAAGCGGGCCTCTTGCCGGGCCCGGAGGGCGGGGCTGAGCTCCAGGATCAGATAGGCCTCCGGCAGGGCCCCCAGGGCCTGCAGCTCGCCGAGCAGCGTCACGGCCAAGGCGCCGCTGCCGGCCCCCGCCTCCAGCACCACCCCGCCCCCCGCCTGCTCCAGGGCCACGGCCACCGTGCGGGCCAGGCAGCGGCCGAAGAGGGGGGAGAGCTCTGGCGCGGTGACGAAGTCCCCCCCTTCGCCCAGAACTGGTCCCGCGGCGTAGTAGCCCAGCCCGGGGGCGTAGAGGGCCTCGGCCATGTACCGGTGGAAGGGCAGGGCCCCGCCGGCCTCGGCCATCAGCGCCCGCAGCCGCGCGGTCAGGCGAGCGCTGCGTGCCCGCTCCTCCTGGGCTGGCTCCGGCAGGCCGGGCGGCGGCGTTGTCGGCCCTCCCTCGGCGGACCTAGAATGCTGATTCACGGCTCCCTGCTTCCGCTCGCCCATGCCCGCGCCCACCGAGCCCAATAGCGCGGTGGCCCCATCCGAGGCGCCCGTGGCGCTGGTCACCGGCGCCGCCCACCGGGTAGGGGCGGCCATCGTGCGCCACCTGCACGCCACCGGCTACCGGGTGCTCATCCATTACCGCCGCTCGGCGGCGCCGGCCCAGGCCCTGGCCGAGGAGCTGGAGGGGCTGCGGCCGGGCTCGGCCCGCACCCTGGCGGCGGAGCTGCTGGATACAGCCGCCCTGCCCGGGCTGGTGGAGCGAGCCCGGGCGGCCTGGGGGCGGCTGGACGCCCTGGTCAACAACGCCTCCGTCTTCTACCCCACGCCCCTCGGGGCCATCGAGGAGCGCCACTGGGAGGAGCTCCTGGGCACCAACCTCAAGGCGCCCCTCTTTCTGGCTCAGGCCGCGGCACCGGAGCTGCGGCGGCGGCGGGGGGCCATCGTCAATATCGTGGATATCCACGCCGAGCGGCCCCTGAAGGGGCACCCCGTCTACAGCGTGGCCAAGGCGGGCCTGGCCATGCTCACCCGGAGCCTGGCCCGGGAGCTGGGACCGGAGGTGCGGGTCAACGGCGTGGCCCCGGGCGCCATCCTGTGGCCCGAGCAGGGGCTGGACGAGGCCCAGCGCCGGGAGATCGTGGCGCGCACCGCCCTCAAGCGCCGGGGCGAGCCGGCGGATGTGGCCCGGGCGGTGCTCTTCCTGCTGCGGGACGCCCCCTACGTGACGGGCCAGATCCTGGCCGTGGATGGGGGCCGCTCCCTGGGCCAGTAGCGGCACCGGCAGAGGGATCCTCACAGCCCCTCCAGGTGCACCGGCCGCAGGGCCGGCGCCCGCGGGCGCATGGCCGCCCACAGCTCACCCAGGGTCCGGCCCGCGGTGGGATGCACCAGCTCCGGGGCCAGCTCGGCCAGGGGGCCCAGCACGAAGGCCTGCTCCAGGATCTCCGGGCGGGGCAGCCGCAGGGCAGGATCGTCGCGCACCTGCGCACCGTAGAGCAGCAAGTCCAGATCCAGCGTGCGGGGGCCGAAGCGGGGGCCATCCCGGCGACGCCCGGCCGCCACCTCCAGCTCCCGCAGGCAGGCCGCCACGGCCTCAGGGGGCTCGGCGGTTCGAAAGCCCACCACCAGGTTGTAGAAGGGGTCGCCCGAGAAGCCCACTGCCTCGGTCTCGTACACCGAGGAGAGGCGACAGGGACCGAAACGGTGGCGCAGCCCACTCACCGCAGCCCGCACGTGCCGCTCCCGGTCCACGTTGCTGCCCACGCTCACGTAGACGGCCACTGGAGCGGCGATAGGGCCAGCGGCAGCGCTCATGCCTATGCCACCGGGCCGCCGGGGTCCGGCCGACGGCCCCGCTCGATGATCACGCCCACGTCCCGGGCCCCACGCACGGCCCCCTGCTTGTTCACCCGCAGCCTAAGCCACGGCACCCCAAACTCCTCCAGGATCAGGGCCGCCACCCGTTCGGCCAGGGTCTCCACCAGCTGGAAGCGGCTCTCGGCCACGAAGGCCTGCACCCGCTTGGCGATGGCCTTGTAGTCCACCGCATCCTCCAGACGGTCCGTGGCCGCGGCCCGAGCCACGTCGGCGGCCAGCTCCAGGTCCAGGATCACCGCCTGGCGCACCCGCCGCTCCCAGGGAAAGACCCCGATCACCGTCTCGATGCGCAGCCCGTGCAGGTATACAATGTCCATAGCTCGCCCCCCGGCGGGGGATACTATAGCCCGGGCGCCCTCGAGCGTTCCTGCCGCCAGCGGCTTATCCTTCGCGATCACAGCCCAGACCATGAGCGCCACCCCCGCCCCGGTGCTGAGCCTGCTCCTGATCCCGGCCGCCTACCTGGCAGGAAGCCTCTCCACGGCCATCCTGCTAAGCCGCCTTTGGGGCCTACCAGACCCCCGGCAGGCGGGCTCGGGCAACCCGGGGGCCACCAACGTGCTGCGCTTGGCGGGCCGGCGGGCGGCGGCGTGGGTCTTGCTAGGGGACCTGCTCAAGGGGCTGGCACCCGTGCTGGCAGCACGGGCCCTGGGGGCGGGCGAGGCCGTGACGGCGGCCGTGGGGGTGGCCGCCTTCCTGGGGCACCTCTATCCTCTCTGGTTCGGCTTCCGCGGCGGCAAGGGCGTGGCCACCTCCCTGGGGGTGCTGTTCGGCTGGAGCTGGCCCGTGGCCCTGGGCGCCCTGGGCCTCTGGCTCACGGTGGCCGCCCTCACCCGCTATTCCTCCCTAGCAGCCCTGTGCGCCGCTGCCGCCGCTCCCTTGCTGATGGTAGCGGCGGAAGGCCCCGGCCTGCTGGCCGGTGCCACCCTGCTCCTCTCGGCCTGGCTGGCCTGGCGGCACCGGGGCAATGTCCGCCGCCTGCTGGCGGGGACGGAGGGTCGCATCGGCGAGCGGGAGCCGGCGGGCCGGGGCTGAGAACGCTCCCAGGGCGCCCTCAGCCCTCCCGCAGCCAGCGGGCCGCCTGCACTGCGTAATAGGTCAGGACACCGTCCGCACCGGCCCGCCGGAAGCCCAGCAGGGCCTCCAGCACCACCGCCCGCTCCTCCAGCCAGCCCCGCTCGGCGGCGGCCTTGAGCATGGCGTACTCGCCGCTGACCTGGTAGACGAAGGTGGGCACCCGGAAGCGCTCCTTCACCCGCCGCACCACGTCCAGGTAGGGCATCCCGGGCTTGACCATCACCATGTCGGCCCCCTCCTGCAGGTCCAGGGCCACCTCGTGGAGGGCCTCGTCGGCGTTGCCGGGGTCCATCTGATAGGTGTGCTTGCCCGCTCCCCCCAGATTGGCGGCCGAGCCCACTGCCTCCCGGAAGGGACCGTAGTAGCTGGAGGCGTACTTGGCCGAGTACGCCAGGATGCGGGTATGCA
>WFXX01000288.1 GCA_015490395.1 Gammaproteobacteria bacterium
CATGAGCGGGGCGGGGGGGCGCGGGCGCCGGCGCCTGATGGCGGAGATCAACGTGGTGCCCTATATCGACGTGATGCTGGTGCTGCTGGTGATCTTCATGATCACCGCGCCCATGCTGACCCAGGGGGTGCAGGTGGACCTGCCCCAGGCGGCCTCGGAGCCGGTGCCCGCGGCCGAGCTCGAGCCCCTGGTGGTCACCGTGGACGCCCAGGGGCGCTACTACCTCAACGTGGGGGAGGACCCCCGTCAGCCGCTGACCCAGGAGGTGCTGCTGCATCGGGTGGCAGCGGTGCTGCGCCGCCAGCCCCGCACCCCCGTGCTGGTGCGCGGGGATGCCGAGGCTAGCTACGGTCAGGTGGTGCGGGTCATGGCCCTGCTGCAACGGGCCGGGGTGCGCGGGGTGGGCCTGCTCACCCGCCCCGAGGGCTGAGGGGGCCTGCCGTGGGCGGGCGTTGGCGGGAGCTGCTGCCCTCCTTCCTCCTGGCCCTGGCCGTGCACGGGGTCCTGGCGGCCTTGCTGGTGGTGAGCCTGGACTGGAGCATGCAGCCGGCGGCCCTCCAGCAGCGCAGCGCCCCGGTGCAGGCCGTGGTCCTGGACGAGCGGCGCGTGCAGGAGGAGATGCGCCGCCTGGCCGAGGCCGAGCAGGCCCGCCAGCGGGCCGAGGAGGAGCGGCTGCGACGCCTCAGGGCCGAGGCCGAGCGGGCCCGCCAGCAGGTCGAGCGCGAGCGGCGGCGCCTGGAGCGCCTGAAGCGGGAGCGGGCCCGCAGGCAGGCCGAGCTGGAGCGGCGCAAGAAGGAGGCGGAGCAGGAGCGG
Source organism: Gammaproteobacteria bacterium (assembly GCA_015490395.1). Classification (GTDB taxonomy): domain Bacteria; phylum Pseudomonadota; class Gammaproteobacteria; order DRLM01; family DRLM01; genus S141-70. The sequence goes on from WFXX01000288.1 coordinate 814, forward strand.
CGCCGCCTGGCCGAGCTGCGCAAGCGCCGCGAGGCCGAGAAGCGCCGCCTGGCCAAGCTGGAGGCCGAGCGCCGCCAGCAGGAGGAGGCCCGCAGGAAGGCCGAGGAGGAGCGGCGCCGGAAGCTGGAGGCCGAGCGGCGACGGCGCGAGGAGGCCCGAAGGAGGGCCGAGGCCGAGCGCAGGCGTCGGGAGGCCGAGGAAGCCCTCAAGCGTCAGCTGGCTGCGGAGGAGGCGCGCCTGGCCGCCGAGCGCCGGGCCCGTCGGGAGCTGTCCCGCTACATGGCCCTCATCAAGCAGAAGGTGGAGCGTAGCTGGACCCGGCCGCCCACCTGGCGCTCGGGCATGGCCTGCGAGGTGAAGGTGCGGCTGCTGCCCAGCGGGGACGTGGCCCGGGTGCAGACCCTGGCCTGCACCGGGGACAAGCTCTCGGACCAGTCGGTGACCCAGGCCGTGTACCGGGCCGCGCCGCTGCCGCTACCCCAGGACCCGGAGCTGCGTGGCCGCTTCCGGGAGATCCGCTTCGTGTTCAAGCCGCAGGGATGAGCATGCGTACCGGCAGGAACAGAGGAGCCCCCCTGGCGACCGCCGCCGCGACCCTGCTGCTGGTCCTGGTAGGGGTGGCCCGGGCGGAGCTCACCATCGAGATCACGCGGGGGGCGGAGGGGGCGCTCCCCATCGCCGTGGTGCCCTTTGGCACCCAGGGGCCACCGCCGCCGGTGGACGTGGCCCAGGTCATCGCCGAGGACCTGCGCCGCAGCGGACGCTTCGCCCCCCTGGAGCGGGGAGACATGATCGCCTTCCCCCACAGCGGCCGGGAGGTGAGCTTCCGGGACTGGCGGCTGCTGGACGTGGGCAGCTTGGTCGTGGGCCGGGTGCTGCGCGAGGGGACTGGCTACCGGGTGCAGTTCCAGCTCTTCGACGTCTTCCGGGGGATTCAGCTCGCGGGCTACAGCATCCCCACCGAAGCCGGTCGCCTGCGCCGCACCGCGCACCAAATCGCCGACATCGTCTACGAGACCCTCACCGGCGAGCCCGGGGCCTTCGCCACCCGCATCGCCTACGTGACCGTCTCCCGCGGCCCGGACGGCGCCTCCCGGTACGTCCTGACGGTGGCCGATGCGGATGGGCATGACCCGCGCCCCGTGCTGCGATCGCGCCAGCCCATCCTCTCACCGGCCTGGTCGCCGGATGGGCGGCGCCTGGCCTACGTCTCCTTCGAGGGTGGTCGCTCCAAGGTCTACGTCCAGGAGCTGGCCACCGGCCGGCGGGAGGCCGTGGCCGCCTGGCCCGGCCTCAACAGTGCCCCGGCCTGGTCGCCGGACGGGCGGCGCCTGGCCCTGACGCTGTCCAAGGACGGCAACCCCGAGATCTATGTCCTGGATCTGCAGAGCCGGGCCCTGCGGCGGCTGACCCGGCACCTGGCCATCGACACCGAGCCGGCCTGGTCGCCGGACGGACGGCACATCGTCTTCACCTCCGACCGGGGGGGCGGGCCGCAGCTCTATCGCATCCCCGCCGAGGGCGGGCGGGCCGAGCGGCTGACCTTCGAGGGCCGTTACAACGCCCGAGCGGCCTATGCCCCGGACGGCAGGCGCCTGGCCCTGGTGCACCGGGAGCGGGGCCGCTATCGCATCGCCGTGCTGGATCTGGAGGATCGCACCCTGCAGCTCCTCAGCGACGGGCCCCTGGACGAATCGCCCAGCTTCGCCCCCAACGGCAGCATGATCCTCTATGCTACGCAGCGCGACGGACGGGGCACCCTGGCGGCGGTGTCCGTGGACGGGCGGGTGCGCCAGCGGCTCAGCGCCCCGGAGGGGGACACTCGCGAGCCGGCCTGGTCGCCCTTCCGGCGCTGACCGGGCACGGGGGCACGGTATGGCTCAAGGTCGAGGAAGGAACACGCGATGAAGCTCACCACACGCACGCTGCTCATCCTCCTGTCCCTAGCCTTGGCGGCCTGTGGCACACCGGGGCCGATGCGCGGTCCCGGGGCGGGGGTGCCCTCGGCCGGCGCGGGCGCAGGGATGGAGGGTAGCGGAGCGGGCGCTGCGGCCGTCGGCCCCGGTGAGGAGGCCCAGGTGGAGCCGCTGCCCGAGGAGGGCGGGTTCCGGGGCGACCCCCTCCAGGACCCCCAGAGCCTCCTGGCCAAGCGGGTCATCTACTTCGACTTCGACAGCGCCGCCATCCGCGAGGAGTTCCGGCCCATCATCGAGGCCCACGCCGCCTACCTGGCCGAGCGACCCCAGGTGCACGTGATCCTGGAGGGGCACACCGACGAGCGGGGCACCCGCGAGTACAACCTGGCCCTGGGCGAGCGCCGGGCCGAATCGGTACGCCAGGCCCTGCTGCTGCTGGGCGTCTCCCCGGAGCAGGTGACCACCATCAGCTACGGCGAGGAGCGCCCCGCCGACCCTGGCCACAACGAGGCCGCCTGGGCCAAGAACCGCCGCGTGGTCATCGTCTATCCGGGCCAGGGCTGAGGCCATGCGCGCCGCCCTCCTCCTCACTGCTGCCCTAGCCCTTCCGGTGTCCGCCGCCGCGGAGCCGGCCCCCGTGGAGCGCCCGCTAGAGCGCTCCGCGGGCCACGCCCCGGCCTCGCCGGAGGGTCCGGCGGCGAGGGCGCGTGGACCCCTCGCGGCCCGGGTGGAGCGCCTGGAGCGGATCCTGGACAGCGGCACCCTCATGGACATGCACGGCAAGCTCCAGCGGCTCCTGGAGGCGGCGAGCCGCCTGCAAGGGGAGCTGGAGGTCCAGGCCCACCGTTTGGAGGAGCTGCGCCGGCGGCAGCGGGAGCTCTATTTGGATCTCGACCGGCGCCTGGGCGCCCTGGAGCAGGCGGTGGCCTCCTTGCGGGCCGCCCCCGAGGCCAGCGGTCCGGAGGGAGCAGCCCCTGGGTCTGGTCCGACGCCCCAGGTGGCGGCGGCCTCCCCCTCTGCAGGCCCGGCCACCCCGGGGGTGGCCGAGAGGGTCCCTCCCATCCCGGGGGGCGCTCCAGCAGCGCCCCCTCCCTCCCTCGCCGCCGTGGCCCCGCCGGCCGGGGAGGGCGCCGGCTCGGGGGGCGAGCGGGCGCTGGCGGAGGAGGAGGCTGAGGAGGAGGCCTACCGGGCGGCCTTCGCTCTGCTTCGGGACGGCCGCTACCAGGAGGCCATGACGGCCCTGCGGGCCTTCCTGGAGCGCTGGCCCGCAGGGCGCTACGCGGGCAACGCCACTTATTGGCTGGGCGAGGCCCACTACGTGACCCGGGACTTCCAGAGGGCAGCCGAGCGCTTCCGGGAGGTAGTGGAGCGCCATCCGGGTAGCCCCAAGGCCCCCGATGCCCTCCTCAAGCTGGGCTTCGCCCAGTACGAGCTCCACCGCTGGGCGGAGGCGGCGCGCACCCTGGAGCAGGTCCTGGCGCGTTACCCGGACAGCACCGCCGCCCGCCTGGCCCGCCAGCGCCTGCGGCGGATGCAGGAGGAGGGGCGCCTCCCGGGAGGGGGCTGAGTGGTCCGCCTGCGGGTGACCGAGATCTTCGCCTCCATCCAGGGCGAGGGCCTCGGCACGGGCAGGCCCACCACCTTCGTGCGCCTGACGGGCTGCCCCCTGCGCTGCCGCTGGTGCGACACCGCCTACGCCTTCGAGGGCGGACGCCGGATGAGCCTGGAGGAGGTCCTGGCCGAGGTGGAGGCCCGGGGGCTGCCGGAGGTCACCGTCACCGGCGGCGAGCCCCTGGCCCAGCGGGGCTGCCTCCCCCTCCTGGAGGCCCTCTGCGACCGGGGTTATCGCGTCGGCCTGGAGACCAGCGGGGCCCTGGATGTCAGCGCCGTGGATCCCCGGGTGGTGAAGGTCATGGACCTCAAGGCCCCCGGCTCGGGGGAGGCGGCCCGCAACCGCCTGGAGAACCTGGAACGGCTCCGCCACCCCGACCAGCTCAAGCTGGTCCTGGCCGACCGTGCCGACTACGAGTGGGCACGGACGCTCATCCGGGAGCGGCGCCCGCAAGAGCGCTGCGAGGTGCTGCTCTCGCCGGTGCACGGGGAGCTGGATCCCCGGGAGCTGGCCGAGTGGATGCTGGAGGACCGCCTCCCGGCCAGGCTCCAGATCCAGCTGCACAAGCTGCTCTGGGGTGACGAGCCAGGCCGTTGAGAACGAGGGGAGGATGGCGGAGGGAGCCCGCAAGGAAGACAGCGCCGGTCAGGGTGTCCCCGCGGTGGTGCTGCTCTCGGGGGGGCTGGACTCGGCCACCTGTCTGGCCGTGGCGCGTTCCCAGGGCTATCGCTGCCATGCCCTGAGCTTCGACTACGGCCAGCGGCACCGGGCCGAGCTAGCCGCCGCCGGGCGGATCGCCCGGGCCCTGCAGGCCGTGGAGCACCGGGTGCTGCGGCTGGACCTGGCCGCCTTCGGTGGCTCGGCCCTCACCGATCCGGCCATCGCCGTGCCCGAGGCCCCCACCGAGGGCATCCCTGTCACCTACGTCCCGGCACGCAACACTGTGCTCCTCGCCCTAGCCCTGGCCTGGGCCGAGGTGCTGGGCGCCTTCGATCTGTTCATCGGCGTCAACGCCGTGGACTACTCCGGCTATCCCGACTGCCGCCCTGCCTTCCTGGAGGCCTTCGAGCACCTGGCCAACCTGGCCACCAAGGCCGGCGTGGAGGGCCGCGGCCGATTTCGCGTCCACGCCCCCCTGGTTCGGCTCAGCAAGGCCGAGATCATCCGCCTGGGGACACGCCTGGGGGTGGACTATGCTCTTACGGTCTCCTGCTATCAGGCCGACGAGGAGGGTCGGGCCTGCGGACGCTGCGACAGCTGCCGCCTACGCCGGGAGGGCTTCCGAGCCGCCGGCCTGCCCGACCCCACCCGCTATCGTTGAGCGCCCCTTCCCTGGGCGCGGCCGGGCCCAGGCCGGTACAATGCACCCTTCACGGGCCGTTAGCTCAGCTGGTAGAGCACCGGACTTTTAATCCGAGGGTCCCAGGTTCGAGTCCTGGACGGCCCACCAGAGGCCGACCGTCGCCGGGCCAGGACGTGCTCGGGTGCACCGCGCACAAAAAGGGGCCCGGCGATGCCGGGCCCTGAGCCGCGCGGCTCCTCGGGGGGGAGGGCTCCCGGGACAGGCCGGCCGGGGGCATAGGGAGCGAGCAGGTATCGACGCCTCCATGCTAGGCCGCCTCCCGCCCCGAAGGGGTGATCCCGGTCACATCGGTGAAAAAAAGCCCCAACCGGATGGGTTGGGGCTCAATGGG
>WFXX01000289.1 GCA_015490395.1 Gammaproteobacteria bacterium
CCACCGAGGGGGTGATCACGGCCCTGACCCCCCTGGAGCTGGAGGGCCACCGCGTGGGGGTGCAGCTCTACGGGGGCGAGCCCAACCTGGCCCTGCAGCGTTACCTGGAGAGCCGGGGAGCCCGCCCGGACCCCGTAGCCCCTTACGTCTATGCCTCCGACGCCGAGGAGGAGCAGGTGCTGGAGCTGGTGCGGGAGCTGGCCGCCGGACGGGTGGATGCCATCGCCTTCACCAGCGCCCTGCAGGTAAGGCGCCTGGAGGAGGTGGCCCGTCGGGCGGGGCTGGAGGAGGACCTGCGGCTGGGCCTGGAGCGCACCGTGGTGGCCGCCGTGGGGCCGGTGGTGGCCGAGGCCCTCCAGCGTCGCGGGGTGCGGGTGGACGTCATGCCCCGGGAGAGCTATTTCATGAAGCCCCTGGTGCGGGAGCTCTGTGCCGCCTTGGGCGGCCGCGACGCCTGAGCGGTCGCCCCTCAGGCAAGGCGCCGGCAGGCCACCAGCCACTCGCGCACCCGCCAGGGGCCGTCGGTGCGGCTGGTCTCGTCCACGGCCACCAGCTCCAGGGGTTGGTAGAGCGCCGGCAGGCGCTCGCGGGGGGTGAAGCGGGTGAAGCCCTTACCGGCCAGGGGGCCGCTGCGCAGGCGGCGCCACGCTCCGGGCTCCCCAGGGGCAGGCTCCCCGTCGCCCTCGCCGCTGGTGCCGGGGGCGAAGGTCTTGGACCACAGCCAGCCGCCGGGGACCAGCACCCGGGCGGCCTCGGCCACCGCCCGGCGGGCCGCCTCCCAAGGGTTGGCGTAGAGGCACTCGACATCCAGCACCACGTCGAAGCTGGCCGCGGGGAAGGGCAGCCGGGCGGCATCGGCCCGCACCAGGCAGGCGTGTAAGCCTTCAGCGCGCAGCCGCCGCCAGCACTCGGCCAAGGCGGTGGGGCTGCCGTCCAGGCCCACCACCCGAAAGCCTTCCCGGGCGAGATACCAAAGGTTGGCCCCCGGGCCGCAGCCCAGCTCCAGCACCCGCACCCGGGCCGGCTCGGGGAAGGTGCGGGCCATGAAGCGCACTAGGTCCTCGCTGGGATAGCGCCCCCAGCCGCGCGTCCGGAACAGCTCCTCCCAGACCGGATCCCACATCCGGCACCTCCCTCAGCCCGCCGCCAGGGCCCGCTCCAGCTCCAGCAGCTCCTGGCGGGCCTCGCGCACCGCCGCCACGCTGTCCTCCGGGGCCAGGTCCAGGCGGGCGAAGGCGGGCACCCGGTCCCAGGGCACCGCCCCCAGCGGATGGGGGCTGCCCAGGTGGGCGTGGAGGTTGGCCACCGTGACCACGTCCACCACCCGGTCCGTCCGGGCCTCCCCGGCCTCCGGCCCCTCCCAGAGCCGCTCGTGGCGGGCGGCGGCCTCCACCACGGGCTGGGGGAAGGCCCAGGCCTCCAGGACCAGGGGGCCCACCACCGTGTGGAGGCGGCGCACCAGCCGGCCCACGGCCTCGGGATCACCGGCCAGGTCGGGGCAGTCCTCCAGCCGCTCCAGCACCACCAGGGCCCCGATGTCGTGGACCAACCCGGCCAGGAGGGCCAGCTCCGGCTCCACCCCGCCCACGCGGTGTGCCAGCACGTGGCTCAGGGCCCCCACCCGGGTGCTGTGCCGCCACAGGGCCGCCAGCCGGTCCCGGGTGCGCCGGGCCCGCCGGCCGTGGAGGAGCTGGTGCACGGCCAGGGCCGCCACCATCTGCCGCAGCCGTTCCACGCCCAGCCGGGCCACTGCCTGCTGGGGGTCCTCGATGGGGCGTCGGCCCCGCAGGGCGGCGCTGTTGACCACCCGCAGCAGGCGGGCGGTCAGCGCCGGGTCGGCCCGCAGGGCCTGGGCGATGCGCCGGGCGGTGACCGCCGGGTCGGCGGCCAGCCGCCGCACCCGCAGGGCCACTTCGGGCAGGGAGGGCAGGCGCAGGCGGTTGCCTTCCAGGTCCTCCAGGAAGGCGGCCAGGAACGCCCGCTCCGCGGCCCCCGCCACCCGGCCGGCCTCGCCGGGATCCGCCTCGGCCCGATGCGCCACCCTCTCTTCCATCCGTCCTCCCGGGCCGCCGGGGCGATCAGCGGTGGATGGGGCGCCCGTCCACCGCCAGCGCCGCCTCCTTGACGGCCTCGGCCAGCGTGGGATGGGCATGCACGGTCCGGGCCAGATCCTCGGCCGAGGCCCCCAGGGCCATGGCGCAGGCGGCCTCGGCCACCAGCTCCCCGGCATGAGGCCCGATGAGGTGCACCCCCAGGATCCGGTCGGTGCGCCGCTCGGCCAGGATCTTGACCAGACCCTCGGCTTCGCCGGCGGCCCGGGCGCGGCCGTTGGCGGCGAAGGGGAAGAGGCCGGCACGGAAGTCCACGCCGGCGGCCTCCAGCTCGGCGCTGGTGCGGCCCACCCAGGCGATCTCGGGCCAGGTGTAGATCACCGCCGGGACGGCCGGGTCGACCCGCCCGGCCAGGCCGGCGATGCGCTCGGCCACCGCGATCCCCTGCTCCGAGGCCCGGTGGGCCAGCTGAGGGCCGCGGGTGAGGTCCCCCACCGCCCAGACGTGGGGGAGGTTGGTGCGCCCCAGCTCGTCCACCACCACGTGGCCGCCCTCGTCCAGGGCCAGCCCCGCCTCCTGGGCGGCCAGCCCCTCGCTGTTGGGCCGCCGCCCCACGGCCACCAGGACTCGGTCGGCCTGGAGGCGGGCCTCGCCCTCAGGGCCCTCCACCCGGAGGGCGACCTGCCGCCGGGTGACCCGGGCCTCCAGCACCCGGGTACGGAAGCGGAAGGCCAGGCCCTGGGCCTCCAGCTGGCGCCGGGCCTCCCGGGCCAGCTCCGGCTCCAGGCGTCCCAGGAGGCGCTCGCCGCGCACCAGCACCGTGACCCTGGCCCCCAGGCGGGCCCAGAGGGAGCCCAGCTCCAGGCCCACCACGCCGCCGCCCACCACCACTAGGCGGCGGGGGACCTCCTCCAAGGCCAGGGCGCCGGTGGAGTCCACGATGCGCTCGCCGTCGAAGGGGGCCTCGGGCAGGGCCGCGGGCACCGAGCCGGTGGCCAGGATCACGTGCGCCGCCCGCAGCACCCGGGGCGGGCCCCCGGCATCGCCATGGGGGACCACGGCCACCTCGCCGGGGGCCTGGAGGCGGCCCCGGCCCTGGATCCAGGTGATGCCGTGCTTGGCGAAGAGCAGCTCGATGCCCCGGGTCAGGCCCCGCACCACCTCCCGCTTGCGGGCCTGCATGGCGGCCAGGTCCAGCTCCACCCCCCGGACGCGGATGCCGTGCTCGGCGAGGCGGTGGCGCAGCCGCCAGTAGTGCAGGGAGGAGTCCAGGAGGGCCTTGGAGGGGATGCAGCCCACGTTGAGGCAGGTGCCCCCCAGGGCCGGCCGCCCCTCCTCGTCGAGGAAGGCGTCCACGCAGGCCGTCTCCAGCCCCAGCTGGGCGGCCCGGATGGCGGCCACGTAGCCCCCGGGGCCGCCGCCCACCACCACCACGTCGAAACGGTCGCTCAGCCCGCCGCCTGCCATCGCGCGCCTCCCTGCCGCTCGTCCCTATTCCCGAAACGCCTCCCCCGCCGGCCGTCTCAGAGCTCCAGCAGCAGCCGGGCCGGGTCCTCCAGGGCCTCCTTCACCGCCACCAGGAACTGCACCGCATCGGCCCCGTCCACCAGGCGGTGGTCGTAGGTCAGGGCCAGGTACATCATGGGCCGGATGCGCACCTCCCCCTCCACGGCCACCGGGCGGTCCTGGATGCGGTGCATGCCCAGGATCCCGGTCTGCGGCGGATTGAGGATGGGGGTGGAGAGGAGGGAGCCGAAGACGCCACCGTTGGTGATGGTGAAGGTCCCGCCCTGGAGCTCCTCCAGGGCCAGCCGGCCCTCCCGGGCCCGGGCGGCGAAGTCGCGGATGGCCCGCTCCAGCTCGGCGAAGGAGCGCCGGTCGGCGTCGCGGATCACCGGCACCACCAGCCCCCGGGGGGTGGCCACGGCCACGCCCACGTCGTAGTAGCCGTGATAGATCACGTCGGTGCCGTCGACCGAGGCGTTGAGCACGGGGAAGCGACGCAGGGCCTCCACCACCGCCCGCACGAAGAAGCTCATCAACCCCAGGCGCACGCCATGCCGCTCCTCGAAGGCAGCCCCGTGGCGGCGGCGCAGGGCCTGGACGGCGCTCATGTCCACCTCGTTGAAGGTGGTGAGCATGGCCGCCTCGCGCTGGGCCTGCACCAGGCGCTCGGCGATACGGGCGCGCAGACGGCTCATGGGCACCCGCTGCTCGGGCCGAGGAGCGGCCGAGGCCCCCTCCAGGTGACGCAGCACGTCCTCCTTGAGCAGGCGCCCCCCCGGGCCGGTGGCCGGGATCCGGTCGGGCTCCAGGCCGTGCTCCTCGAGGAGGCGGCGGACAGCGGGCCCCATGGGGGGGGCGCCTGGAGAGGAGGCCTGGCCGGGCGGGGCGGCCTGGGGCCCGGCGGCCTCCGGCCGCCCCGCCGGAGGAGCAGCGGCGGCCCTCGCGCCCGGTCCCGTCCCGCTCCGGGCAGGGCGATCCCCAGGGGGCGCGCCCCCGGGATCCAGCCGGGCCAGGACCGCCCCCGCCGGCACCGTCTCGCCCTGGCGATGGAGGATGGCCACCAGGCGGCCCGACCGAGGGGCAGGGACCTCCAGGACCACCTTGTCCGTCTCCAGGTCCACCAGGTTCTCGTCCCGCTCCACCCAGTCGCCCACCTGCTTGTGCCACGGCCCCACGGTGGCATCGGCCACGGACTCGGGCAGGGGCGGGACCTTCACCTCCACCGTCTCGACGGTGGGAGCAGCATCTTGGGCAGGGGTGCTCATTCTCGGCCTCCTCAGGCTCCTTACCCTTCACGCGATGCGGGTGGCCACCACGGCCGGGGCCTCCTCCCCCAGGGCCGCGCGCAGGAGGGCCTCCTGGGCCTCGCGGTGGCGCTCCAGGGAGCCCTCGGCGGGGGCGGCATAGGGCGGCCGGCCGGCGTAGCGCAGCACCTGGCCCCGGTGGAGGCAGGCCTCCAGGCGAGGGCGCACATAGTCCCAGAAGCCCTGGTTGCGGGGCTCCTCCTGGCACCAGACCACCTCCCTGGCCCCCTGGAAGGGGGCCAGGGCCTCGCGCACGGCGGGCTCGTCCCAGGGGTGGAGCTGCTCGATGCGCACCAGGGCCACCTCCTCCAGGCCCCGCGCCTCGCGGCGCTCCAGCAGCTCGTAATAGACCTTGCCGGCGCAGAGCACCACTCGCCGCGCCGCCCCGGGGCGCGCCAGGGCCTCCTCGCCCAGCACCGTGCGGAAGGCCCCCCGCTCCAGCTCCTCCAGGGCCGATACCGAGCGGGGATGGCGCAGCAGGCTCTTGGGGGTGAGCACCACCAGGGGCTTGCGGTAGCGCCGCAGGGCCTGGCGCCGCAGCAGGTGGAAGAGCTGGGCGGGGGTGGTGGGGGCACAGACCTGCATGTTCTCGTCGGCGCACAGCTGCAGGTAGCGCTCGGGCCGGGCCGAGGAGTGCTCGGGGCCCTGGCCCTCCAGGCCGTGGGGCAGAAAGAGGACCAGGCCGGCCAGCCGCCCCCACTTGGCCTCTCCGGCGCTCAGGAACTGGTCCACCACCACCTGGGCGTTGTTGGCGAAGTCCCCGAACTGGGCCTCCCAGATGACCAGGGCCTCGGGGGCGGCGGTGGCGTAGCCGTACTCGAAGGCCAGCACCGCCTCCTCGGACAGGGGCGAATCCACGATGGTGAAGCGGGTCCCCCCCTCCCGGGCCACGGCCTCCAGGGGCACGTGGCGCCGGCCCCGCAGGGGGTCGGCGTCGGGGCGCTGGTCGTAGATCACCGCATGGCGGTGGAAGAAGGTCCCGCGCCCGCTGTCCTGGCCGGAGAGGCGCACGGGCACCCCCTGGGCCAGGAGGCTGGCGTAGGCCAGGTTCTCGCAGCACCCCCAGTCCAGGGGCCGCTCGCCCGCCCCCATGGCCCGGCGGGCCTCCAGGATGCGGGCCACCTGGGGGTGGACCTGGAAGCCCTCGGGCACCCGGGCCAGGGCCTCGGCCAGCTCCCGCAGGCGCCGCCGGGCGACGCCCGTGGCCACCGGCTCGTCCCAGCGGCCCTTGAGGTAGGGAGCCCAGGGGGCCTTGTAGCGGGCCTCGGCGTGGGGGATGACCCCCGGGGCCAGGGTCTCGCCCCGCTCCAGGGCCTCCTGGTAGCCGGCCACCATGGCATCGTAGTCCTCGGGGCGGATGACCCCCTCGCGCTGCAGGCGCTCGGCGTAGAGGCGCGGCAGGCGCGGATGGGACCGGATGGCCCGGTACATCTGGGGCTGGGTCACCGCCGGCTCGTCGGCCTCGCTGTGGCCGTGGCGGCGGTAGCAGACCAGGTCCACCACCACGTCCCGCTGGAAGCGCATGCGGAAGTCCAGGGCCAGACGCACCACCCAGAGCACCGCCTCGGGGTCGTCGCCGTTGACGTGCAGGATGGGGGCCTGGACGAGGCGCGCCACGTCGGTGCAGTAGAGGGTGGAACGGGCATCGAGCGGATTGCTGGTGGTGAAGCCGATCTGGTTGTTCACCACCACGTGCACCGTGCCCCGGGTGGTGAAGCCCGGCGCCTGGGACAGGTTCAGGGTCTCCATCACCACGCCCTGCCCGGCGAAGGCCGCATCGCCGTGGATCAGCAGGGGCAGCACCTGCCGCCCGTCCCGGTCGCCCCGCCGGTCCTGGCGGGCGCGCACCGAGCCCTCCACCACCGGGTCGATGATCTCCAGGTGGGAGGGGTTGAAGGCCAGGGCCAGGTGCACCGGCCCACCCGGGGTCTCGATGTCCGAGGAGAAGCCCTGGTGGTACTTGACGTCCCCCCAGCCCCGGGCTTCGCCCAGGTAGCCGCCCTCGAACTCCTTGAACAGGAGCTGGGGGGGCTTGCCCAGGACGTTGACCAGCACGTTGAGCCGGCCCCGGTGGGCCATGCCCATCACGATCTCCTGCACCCCCGCCGCGCCTGCGGCCTGCACCAGCTCGTCCAGCAGGGGGATGAGGGCCTCGGCCCCCTCCAGGGAGAAGCGCTTCTGCCCCACGTAGCGGGTGTGCAGGTGCTGCTCCAGGCCCTCGGCGGCCACCAGGCGGCGGAGCACCTCCCGGCGGCGCTCCGGGGAGGGGGGCGGGCGCCGGGACGGGTCCTCCAGGCGGGCCTGGAGCCAGCGCTTCTGGCGGGTGTCGGTGATGTGCATGTACTCGGCGCCCACGTGGCCGCAATAGGCCGCGCGCAGGCGCTGGAGGATCTCGCGCAGCGTGGCCCGGGGGGGACCGGCCAGGGAGCCGGTGCTGAAGACCTGATCCATGTCGGCCTCGGTGAGGCCATGGTAGGCCGGATCCAGCTCCGGCACCGGCTCGCGCTGCTGCAGGCCCAGGGGATCGAGCTCGGCCTGCTGATGGCCCAGGAAGCGGTAGGCGTTGATGAGCTGCAGCACCGCCACCTGCCGGGAGGCAGCCTCCGGCGGCGCGGCCCCCGCGGGGGCTCGGGTCCGCCGGGCGAGGGCCTCGGCCAGGGCACGATGATCGATCTCGGCCACCCGTCCGTCCCGGTAGGCCTCGAACAGCCGCCGCCAAGCCGGGGCCACGCTGCCTGGATCCTGGAGGAAGCTGCGGTAGAGCCCCTCCAGGTAGGCCGCGTTGGCCCCGAGCTGGAGGAGGGCGTCGTCGGGTCGGTCGGGCATGGGCCGATGGATCCTTCGGGCTGTGCCTGCCGTGGGGGTCTCGCCCCCCCAAGCTTTAGGTCGCCTTCGGCAGCATAGACCTTTAGATCGACGAGGGGTTGGCGTAGAATCCTGCCGCTTCGCCCTGGGGGCGGAGATTCAGGGGTGGTTCAGCCGGGTGTGGGATCCTGACCGAGGATTCCCGGAGGGAGGATCTTAAAGGGAGAGGACCGCGGGAGGCCAGGGCGGCCGGGACCCGCCTCAAGCCGGAGGGGCAGCCGGCCGATAGGACTTCCGGACAGGGAGCAGGACGCCCCCGGCGGAAGCAGGGGCCCGGGATCAGGAACCCGGGGGCCGCGGGGCGCGTCCAAGACGGGGATCTCCCCCGCTCGCCCCGGCGCCGGCCTCCCGCCGGACGGACGATGCCGGGGCCCCACCCACGGACCAGGCCGCAGGGAAGCCGCGCCCGGGGCGCCGGGTCGGTCCCTTGCGGCACCGTACCACTGCGGAGAGGGCGAAGCGCACCATGAACACCACCGAGAGCGGCCGCAGCCGCAAGCTGATCATCCTGGGGGTGCGCGAGGACGGCAGCCGCTTCCGTCCCAGCGACTGGAGCGAGCGCCTCTCGGCCACCCTGGCGAGCTTCGGCCCAGACCACCGCCTGCGCTACGCGCCGGGGGTGCGCCCGCGCATCATCCGGGGGCAGAAGTGCCTGGAGGTGGACGCCTGCCTCCAGGAGCAGAACCCGGCGGCCTACGAGTACATCATGGCCTTCGCGCGGGCCAACCGCCTGCGCATCGAGGAGCTGGCGGAGGGCGAGCGCGACGGCGAGGGGACGTCGCGCAGCGCCCAGGGCCAGCTCAGCCACGCCTGACCGCCACCGCCCGTGGGCGGCCCGCCGCCCACGGGCCCGCCCCACTCCTGCCCCAGTCAGCCTGCCGCCTCCGCTTCGCATTTCCGGTTTTGCCGACGGCTCCCCAGAAGGGCCGTGACGCCGGTCACGCCGAGCCCTTGAGCCTGCGGGCTAAGCTCCCGATGACCTCCCCGGAGCAGCGCGGGCGCCCGCGACGGGCGCCGAGGAGATGCGGAACCATGGGCATGAGCATCAGCGCATCGCATGCACCGCAGGGCTGGGGCGGGACCCGTGTCAGCGCAGGGGTGGACCACTGGCTCCGCTCGCCCCTGCTGGCAGCCCTGCCGGAGCCCTGTGTGGTGGCCCTCCTGGAGCGGCTGCGGGAGCGGCGGGTGCCTGCCGGCACCGTGGTCATCCGCCAAGGCGACCCAGCCCGCCGCTATTACGTGATCAAGGAGGGCCGCTGCCGGGTCACCCGGCGGCCCACCTCCCACGGCCGGGAGGTGCACCTGGCAGACCTGCTGCCTGGCCAGGGCTTCGGGGAGGAGGCCCTCATCACCGATGCCGCGCGCAACGCTACCGTCACCATGGTGGAGGATGGGATCCTCCTGGAGCTGGGCAAGGAGGACTTTATCCGCTATTTGGCCCGCCCCGTGCTGCGCCAGCTCAGCTTCGAGCAGGCCCTGGGGCTGGTGGAGAGCGAGGGGGCGGTGCTGCTGGACGTGCGCTCGCCCGAGGAGTACGAGACCGCTAGCCTCCTGGGCAGCCTCAACATCCCCCTGCCCCTGCTGCGGCTCAAGGCCGCCCGGCTCGACCCCCAACGGGCCTACGTCGTCTGCTCGGACACCGGCCAGTCAGGCGCCGCGGCGGCCTTCCTGCTCATCCAGCAGGGGCGGCGAGCCTACGTGCTGGCCGGCGGCCTGCGGCAGGCCCCGGCCCACCGGATGCGCCGCGGAGGGCCCGGCGCACCGCGGCCGGCGGGCCCCGGCCAAGTGGTGGCCCTCCCCGGGAGGGAGCTGGCCGGGGTGGCCGACGAGGTGCTTTGGAAGGCCGCTTTGGGCCTGCGCCGGGACCCGAGCCTGGAGGCCCTCCTCGAGGACACCGAGGGCCGCGCCCCGGCCCCCTCTGAGCTCGGCCCGGAGGAGGCGCCCCCCTTGGACGCCCCGCCGCTGCTCACCGACATCCCGCTCCCCCCTGGACCTGGGGGGCTTCCGGCTGTGGCGCGCACCGAGGAGGGACCCCTGTTCTGCCCCCTGCCCCGCCCCGAGGTGCAGGAGGAGAAGGCGCAGCCTGCCCCCGCGCCCCAC
>WFXX01000290.1 GCA_015490395.1 Gammaproteobacteria bacterium
CTCTACGGGGTCTCCCCCTTCCCGGAAGGGGAGGGGCCCGCCCTGGGCCTGCGGCCGGCCATGACCTTGGAAAGTCACCTGTTGGCGGTGCGCCCTCTGCGGCGGGGGGACCGCGTGGGCTACGGGGGCACCTGGATCTGCCCGGAGGACATGCCGGTGGGGGTGGTGGCCGCAGGCTATGCCGACGGCTATCCCCGCAGCGCCCCGGCCGGTACGCCCGTGCTGGTAGGGGGGCACCCCTGCCCCCTGGTCGGACGGGTCTCCATGGACCTGCTGTGCGTGGACCTGCGGGGCCACCCGGGGGCGCGCGCCGGGGACCCGGTGGTGCTCTGGGGCGAGGGCCTGCCCGTGGAGCGGGTGGCTCGGGCCGCCGGCACCATCGGCTACGAGCTGCTCTGCCGGGCCGGAGCCGCCCTGGGAGCCCGGGCCCGGGCCGGGCGGGCGGCCGGGACCCGGCGGGCCCTGCCGGCCTGAGCGGCGGCCTCCTCCATCCGGAGCACCTCCGGCAGGGCCTCGGTGAGGGCGGGACGTGGCGGGACCGGCTCGGGGCGCGCGTCCGGGTCCAGAGCGCGTGCCAGGGGCGAGCCCTCCAGAGGCCAGCGCCCGGCTAGCGTCCGCCGCACCCCCCGCGGCCCCCGCTCCAGGAGATCGAAGGCCACGTAGCCGTAGCCCCCGTAGTGGGGCAGGCGCCGGGCCAGCTCCGGCATCGTCCGGGGATCGGCACAGCCCAGCCATCCCAACGGGGTGCCGGTCTCCCCCCGCCGCAGGGCCAGGGCCACGGCATAGCGCTGCCCGCCCAGGCGGCGCCCCTCCAGCCGCGCTCCGCCGGCATCCAGCCGGGCCTCCCGCCCGGCCAGCAGCTGCTCGACCTCGGGCCGGAAGCGGTTCGCCCACCCTAGGATCCACACTGCCCGGTCGACGGGCAGGCGCCGCAGCTCATCATCCCAGACGATGTCCGCCTCCCGCAGGCCCACCACCCATCGCCGGGCCAAGAGGTGGTAGGCCTCGCGGAGGCGGCGAGGCGCCTGGGTGGGCAGCACCAGTAGTGGCCGGGGGGCATGGAAGAGTTCGTCCAGGGAAGGGGGACGCTCCCGACGGTCCAGGCGTCGGAAGAGATCGAAGCGCGGATCCACCCACACCCACAGGGGACGGCCTGGTGACTTCAGGGGGAAGTGGCCCGAGCGGCCCTGCAGGCGCACGGTGGTCTCCCAGGGCCGCGCCCGGTCGGCCACCCCTACGGCCACCGGCACCCACAATCGAAAAGGCGGATGGCCGCTCTGCGAGAGGCTTAGCTCCAGACCCTCACCATCCGCGGCCACTGCCTCCAGGCGCAGCCTCGGTGGCTCGGGACGCTCCAGCCATTGCCGAAAGAAGGCCCCCAGGTCCCGGCCGGAGGCCTCCTCCATGGCCCGCCGGATGGCTTCGTAGCCCACCCGACGGGCCAGACCCTCGCGGTACAGGCGCCGCAGGGCCAGCAAGAAGGCATGATCTCCCACCTCCAGGCGGAGCATGTGAAAGAACATCATACCTTGGTCGTAGCCCACTGCTTGGCTGCGGGTATCGTGCCGTCCCCGGAAGGCCTCCAGGGCGGCGCCCTCTCCGGCCCGGACCCGATGGGCGTAGCGCTCCAGGGCCCGCAGCCGATAGGCCGCGCCCCGCCCTTCCCGCTCCTCCAGGAGATGATCGGCCAGGTAGACGGTCAGGGCTTCGGACCAGTTGCCCCCTGCCGGGTCCACGTACACCCCGTTGCCCCACCAGTTGTGCAGCACCTCGTGGGCCAGGGGGGGGCCGGTGACGAAGGGCAGGCGAATCACCGAAGGCCCTAGAAGGGTGAAGCCGGGCAGCCCATAGCCGCTTTCCCAGAGGTTCTCCACCACGGCGAAGCGGGCGTAGGGATAAGGCCCGAGCAGCTCCCCGTAGAGGCCCAGGTAGAGGGCCGCCCGGTCCAGGAAGGCGCCGGCCGTCTCCGGATCCGGCCGGCGCAGATAGACCTCCACCGGCACTGTCCCCTCCCGAACGTAGCGGTGGAAGTGGCCGGCCACCAAGACCACCTCCTCCATGGGGCGGGGGGAGCGCCAGAGCTCCCGGGCGGTCTCTTCCCCCGGCCTCCTGGCCACACGGTCGCCTCCGGCCACCGCGTGCCAGGACAGGGGCACGGTGAGGGCGAGCTCGTAGCGCAGCAGGCGGCCTGGGAAAACTGGGTACCAGCGCGTGGCACCGTCGAGGTAGGCCCCGTTGGGGGTGATGAAGCCCACCGTCTCGGTCTCCTCCCGTCCCGGTCCCGCCGGACGACGGCGCAAGCCATGAGGTAATCGTCCGCTCCAGCGCAGCAGGACCTCAGGGCGCGCCGCCGCGTCCAAGCGCCAGCGACGGACCCAGGGGAGGGTGCCATCCCCTGCTGGCTCCAAGCGCGCCGGAGGTTCGACCTCCGGCTCCAGATTCCGGTGCAGCTCGAAGAGCACCGTGCCCCGGAGGTCGGCGGGCAAGCGGAGGCGGTCCTCTGCCTCGATCCGGTCCTCCGTGGGCAGCAGGCGTACCGTCAGGCGATGTTCCACGGGCGGCTGGCTGGCCCCCGCCGCTCCGGCAGCCAACAGGGCCAGGGCGGCCAACCAGAGGCGGTCCGCCCCCCCACCCCGCAGCAACGGGCTCTTCCTTTGCATGGGTTCCTCCTCTCCATGCAAGCTTGCGGCATCGCGCGCCGAGGCGGACACTATAGCGCGCCTTATTGCTCTGGTATTCTCCTGCGATATCTCAGGCTAGGTGTCCCTCTGCTCCATGCATCGAGCCCTTTTCTGTCCGGTCCGCAGCATCCTCCCGGGAGCCTTTTTATTCCTGTTTCTCGTTCCAGCCTCTCCGTCGGCAGCCGCTCCCGAGGCGGATCCGGTCACCGAGCTCCGCGAACGGGCCGAGGCCGGGGATCCGGAAGCCCAAGCCCGCTGGGGCTTGGCCTTGGCCTTGGGCAGGGGGGTCCCTCAGGACATCCGTGCCGCCCTGCCCTGGCTGCGCCGGGGCGCGGAGGCTGGCGACCCGGAGGCGCAGACGGTGCTGGGCTTCCTCTACC
>WFXX01000291.1 GCA_015490395.1 Gammaproteobacteria bacterium
CCCTGGACGAGGCCCTGGTCGGCTTGCCGGCAGGGGAGGTGCCCCTGGCCCGGGCGCTCTGCTACGGCACCCTACGCTGGGCGCCGCGGTTGCGGGCCCTCGTGGGCCGCCTTCTGCACCGGCCCCTCCCGCGGCGGGAGGTGACCGTGGAGGCCATGCTCCTGGTGGGGCTGCACCAGCTCCTGCACCTGCGCGTGCCGGATCATGCCGCCGTGGCCGCCACCGTGGCCGCCGCCCGCCTCCTGGGCCGCCCGCGGGCCGCTCCTCTGGTCAACGCCGTGCTCCGGGCCGCCCAGCGGCGCCGGCCGGAGCTGGAGGCGGCCCCCCGGGAGGGGGGTGCCACCCCGGAGCTGCGTTGGGCTCATCCGGCCTGGCTGGTGGAGCGGCTGCGTCGCGGCCGCCCGCAGGCCTGGGAGGCCATCCTGGAGGCGGGCAACCGCCCGCCTCCCATGACGGTGCGGGTCAACCGGCGCCGCCTTGACCGGGAGGCCTACCGGGAGCGGCTGGCCGCGGCGGGCCTGGCTGCCCGACCCTGCGCCCACGCCCCCGAGGGCTTGGTGCTGGAACGGCCCGTGCCCGTGGAGGGCCTGCCCGGTTTTGCCGAGGGGCTGGCCTCGGTGCAGGACGAGGCCGCCCAGCTCGCTGCTCGCTTGCTGGTCCCCGAGGTGGGGGCTGGCCCCGGGATGCAGGCCCCCAGCAGGCGGGTCCCCGGCATGCGGATTTTAGATGCCTGCGCGGCTCCCGGGGGCAAGGCCGCCCACCTCCTGGAGCTAGAGCCTGGTCTGGAGCTGGTGGCGGTGGAGCGGGATCCGGACCGCCTGGCCCTGCTCCGCGGGACCCTGGGTCGCCTGGGCCTGGAGGCCCATACCGTGGCCGGGGACGCGGCCGAGCCGGCCGACTGGTGGGACGGACGGCCCTTCCAGCGGATCCTCCTGGACGCCCCCTGCACGGGCACCGGGGTGATCCGCCGCCATCCGGACATCAAGCTCCTGCGCCGGCCGGGGGACGTGGCCGTCCTGGCCCGGGAGCAGGCCCGGCTCCTGGAGGCCCTCTGGGGCCTGCTGGCCCCGGGGGGGCGGCTGCTCTACGTCACCTGCTCGGTGTTGCCCGAGGAGGACGAGCAGGTGGTGGAGACCTTCCTGGCCCGCTGCCCGGAGGCCCAGGCCTTGCCCTTGGAGGTGCCCTGGGGGCGGCCGGCGGGCCCGGGCAGGCTCATCCTGCCCGGCGAGTCCGGGATGGACGGCTTCTACTACGCCCTGCTGGCCAAGGAGGCCGCGCGGTGAGGGGCGACACGCGGGCGTGGCTGTTGGGCTGCGCCCTGATCACGGGGGCCGTCCTGGCCGGCAGCCTGGTCGGAGCCTCGTGGGCGGCGCCGCCGCGGCCGGACCAAGCTCCCCCGGAAGGCGGGATCCAGGTGCTCAACGCGGAAACCTATCGCGCGGGTAAGGTCTATCATCTAAACGCCGCCATCCGCTACCGCCTTAGCCGGCAGGCTCTCGAGGCCCTGGCCAATGGCCTGCCCTTGGTGTTCGAGGTCACCGCGGAGGTGGTGCGTCCGCGGCCCTATCTCTGGGACGAGACCGTGGCCGTTGTGCGCCAGCGCTACCGGCTCCTGTACCGGGCCCTGACCGACCGCTATGCCGTGACTCACCTGAACACCGGGGTCGAGACCCGCTATTCCAGCCTGGAGATAGCCCTGGCCGCCTTGGGCCGGGTGGTGGGCGTGCCCTTGCTGGACGCCGGGCTCCTGGAGCCAGGCCAGCGTTACCTGGTGCGCCTGCAGGCCAGGCTGGACGTGGAGTCCCTGCCGGTGCCCCTGCGGGTGCTGGGCTACTTCAGCGCGGGCTGGCGCCTGGCCAGCCCCTGGCGGACATGGCCGCTGCGCTGAGCCCGCGGCCCTGGCTGCGGCGGCTCTCCGTGGGGCCGGCCCCGGTGCTGGCCCTGGTGGCCTTGGTGCTGGCCTCGCTCTACCTCATGGCCCGGGCCACCCAGAATTCCGAGACCTTCGGCCGACTCTACTCCTGGCTGCTGCTGCTCAACCTGGCGGAGCTGGTGCTGCTGGCCCTGCTCATCGGGGCCAACGCCATGCGCCTGTGGCGTCAGTACCGGGCCCGGGTGATGGGCTCGCGGCTCACGTTGCGTCTGGTGGCCCTCTTCGCGCTCCTGGCGGTGGTGCCCGTGTCCCTGGTCTACGGCTTCTCCTTGGACTTCATCCGTCGGGGGGTGGACTCCTGGTTCGACGTGCGCCTGGAGCAGGCCCTGGACAACGCCCTGGAGCTGAGCCGCAGCATGTTGGAGCAGCGGGAGCGGGAGCTGCTGCGCCGCACCCGGGCCCTCGCCAGGGAGCTGGCGGGGTTGCCGGCGGACGAGGCCGCCCGGCGCTTGGACGGCCTGCGTCGGGCCGTCGACGCTGGGGAGCTGACCCTCCTGACGGCCAAGCGGGGATTCATCGCCTCCAGCTCCGAGACCCCCGAGCAGCGGCTCCTGCCCCGCCTGCCCGACGAGGGGGTGATGTTCCAGCTTCGTCAGGGGGTGGCCTACGTGGGGCTGGATCGCCTCCCGGGGCTGGGCCTCAACGTGCGGGTGGTGATGCCCTTGGAGAGCGCGGCCGGCGGAGCCGAGCCCCGCATCCTGCAGGCCCTCTATCCGGTCCCCGAGCGCCTGGGGGTGCTCATCGAGCAGGTGCAGGACAGCTACGCCCGCTACGAGCGGCTACGCTTCCTGCGCGAGCCGCTCAAGTTCAGCTTTGCCCTGACCCTGTCCCTGGTGCTGCTGCTCAGCCTGCTCACGGCGGTCTGGGCCGCTTTCTACTCTGCCCGCCGCCTGGTGGCTCCCATCCGCTCCCTGGCCATCGGCACCCGGGCGGTGGCCGCCGGCGACTACCGGCGCCAGCTCCCCCAGCCCGGGCACGACGAGCTGGGGGTGCTGGTGCGCTCCTTCAACGAGATGACCCGGCGCATCGCCGCGGCCCGGGAGCAGGCCCGGCGCAGCCAGGAGCAGCTGGAGCGCCAGCGGGCCTACCTGGAGGCGGTGCTCGCCCGCCTCTCCTCGGGGGTGCTGGCCCTGGACGGGCAGGGGCGGGTGCGCACCGCCAACGCCGCCGCGGCCCACATCCTGGGTCTGGAGCAGGAGGAGCTGGCGGGCCGGCGCCTGGAGGAGCTGGGCCGGGAGCGCCCCCACCTGGAGGGCTTCGCCAGCTGGCTGGCCGCCCGCCTGGCCCGGGCCGGGGGCGAGTGGCGGGAGGAGGTGGGCCTGCCCGGGCCGGCGGGGCGGCGGGTGCTCATCTGCGGCGGGGCCCCACTGCCGCCCCTGGGCGAGGAGGGCGCCGGCCACGTGGTGGTCTTCGAGGACATCACCGCCCTCATCCAGGCCCAGCGGGATGCGGCCTGGGCGGAGATGGCCCGGCGCCTGGCCCACGAGATCAAGAATCCCCTTACCCCCATCCAGCTCTCGGCCGAGCGGCTGCGGCGGCGCTACCTGCCGCGCCTCGGCCCCGAGGAGGGGCGGCTGTTGGAGCGGGCCACGCACACCATCGTGCAGCAGGTGGAGGTGATGAAGGAGCTGGTCAAGGCCTTCTCCGAGTATGCCCGCAGCCCGCGCCTGGACCGCCGGCCCCGGGACCTCAACGCCCTGGTGGAGGAGGTGGTGGAGCTGTACCGGGGCCACCGCGGGGCGCGGCTGGAGCTGCGTCTGGACCGGGGCCTGCCCCCGGTGGCGGTGGACGCCGGCCGCTTCCGCCAGCTGCTGCACAATCTAATCAAGAACGCCCTGGAGGCCGCCGGCGGCGAGGGGCGGTACGGACGCATCCTGCTCGCCACCCGCCGGGTGCAGATCGGCGGCGAGCCCTTCGTCGAGCTGCGGGTGGAGGACGACGGCCCGGGCTTCCCGGCGGAGGTGCTGCAGGAGGCCTGCGAGCCCTACGTCACCACCAAGGCCAAGGGCAGTGGTCTAGGCCTGGCCATCGTCAAGAAGATCGTGGAGGAGCACGGCGGGGCGCTCAGCCTGCGCAACCTCGAGCGGGGGGCCTGCGTGGCGGTGCGCCTCCCCGTGGCCGTGCCCCGCAGCGGCGCCGGCGGGGGGACGGCGCCCGAGCGAGCAGCGAGGCGGGAGGCATGAGCGCGCCCCATATCCTGGTGGTGGACGACGAGCCCGACATCCGGGAGCTGGTCCGCGAGATCTTGGAGGAGGAGGGCTACCAGGTGAGCGTGGCCGAGGACGCCAAGGCCGCCCGCCGGGCCCGCCGGGCCTCGCGCCCGGACCTGATCCTGCTGGATGTCTGGATGCCCGACACCGACGGCATCAGCCTGCTCAAGGAGTGGAGCGACGAGCAGGGCCCGAGCTGCCCGGTGATCGTCATGTCCGGGCACGGGACGGTGGAGACGGCCGTGGAGGCCACCCGGCTGGGGGCCTACGACTTTCTGGAGAAGCCCCTGTCCATGGCCAAGCTCCTGCTCACCGTGGAGCGGGCCCTGGAGGCGGCGCGCCTGCGGCGGGAGAACGTGGCCCTGCGCCGCCACGTCCGCCCCCTGGAGGAGCCCCTGGGGCGCAGCCCGGCCATGCAGGCCCTGCGCGAGCAGCTCCAGCGGGTGGCCCAGCACGACGCCTGGGTGCTCATCACCGGCGAGCCGGGCAGCGGCAAGGAGCTCTGCGCCCGCTACCTGCACGGGCGCAG